>JASHZU010000325.1 GCA_030042375.1 Verrucomicrobiia bacterium | reverse complement strand
GATTCCGGTATGGTCGAGCGAAGCGCTTTATTTCAACGTGATTGAGGACCATAAGAAATCGCGTTACCCGCGCGCGGCGCTTACCGGCGCGACGATTTATCATTATGGCTGGGTGCGCAGCGAAGCGCAGATGAATTTAAAATCCGCTGCGGTCCTGAAATATTGGGAAACCAACACGACGCGCGCGGTGGATTACGCGCAAATTGATCCGGCGGTCTTGAAGCCGTTCACGGGCACGCATCCCCAGGCGGTGCAGGGCTGGCTGCCTAAAGCGGACGGCCTTTTTAAAGCCGACCCGAATCACGTGCTGAGTTCGCGCGAAAAGAAACATCGCCGGATGATGAAACTGGAGCAGTTGTTTGGATTTCGGTTCAATAAAAAACATTACACGCTGGTGAGTTAAGATGGCCGGTTATTTTTGGAGAATGGGGGCTTGCTACCGGGCTAGGGGTATGCGACTTTTTTTGCTAGTTAACCGGCAGCGTTACGTGACTGATCCGGTTCACGCAGGGACTCAAACCAAATAATTGGACGAGCATGGTGAAACCAACTATGTCCCCTGACTCTACTGCCGTCTGCATCCTGGGGATGCATCGCAGTGGGACTTCCGTTATCACCCGCGCCATCAATTTGCTGGGCGTTTACCTGGGAACGGACGACAAAGTGAGCGGTTGCGGCGTCGACAATCCCGAAGGATTTTGGGAACACACCGACATCTGCGCTTTTCATGAGCGCGTCCTGGCGGCTTTCCATCGCCGGTGGAACACCGCCTCGCCGATGCCGGAGGATTGGCAGCAATCGGAAATCATTCGTCCTTTTCGGAAAGAACTGAGGCAATTAATCACAGCCAACTTTGCCGGACATGCTTTATGGGGTTGGAAAGACCCGCGGACATGCCTGCTGCTGCCGTTGTGGCGCGAAGCGCTGGAGGAATTGGGGACGAAACTGTCGTGCGTGTTTGTGGTGAGAAATCCCCGGAGCGTGGCCAATTCATTGATTGCGCGCGATACCATGTCGGAGAACGAAGCCATCGGCCTCTGGCTCTATTATTGTATTACCGCCCTGCAGGACAGTGAGGGCGTGCCCACGGCATTTATTGACTACGATACGTTTCTGGCATCCTGGGCGCCGGAGTTGCAGCGGTGCGGGACGGCGCTGGGCCTCAATTGGCCGGTCGGGGGGCAAAAGCTGGAGGCAGCCATGAATTCTTTTATCCAGCCGGGCCTGCGCCATAACCGCCACGCGCATCAACCGGGCGATCTGCCCAAACCGGCCCAGGAGCTTTACAGCCTTTTGCAGGGCGCAAGCCGCCAAACCACCGGCCACGACGAACATTTTAACGAAGCGCTAAGCCGGTTATCCCGGGATTTTCAATCCCAGGCATCCTTCTTCCAGGGCGGCAAACGCGAGGCCCAATGGCCCGGTCTCCAGCGTTTCATCCGGCGATGGCAAAAGTCTTTCAACAAGCGTTATCAGAGCATGACAGGCAAGAGCAAAACCTCCGCCGCTCCCGCAAAACACTAATGGCTACGGGCTTTTTGGTTTAACGGCTCAATGATTTGACCAGGACGTCGCGAAATGCTTCGCGGGAATAGATCCGGCTGTAATCGCCATCCGCTTTGTAAAATTTCGCCTTTTCTTCAGGAGTCAATGCCATCGCCTGCTTCATGCTGGCAGCCAGCGCTTGGGCATCGCCGGAAGGAAAGAGAAGCCCCAGCTTGTGTTCTCGTGTCATTTTGCCGATGAGTTGTTCATCGGAAACGATGACGGGTTTGCGCGCAGCGACGGCGCGGGACAGGACGCCACTGCTGCCAAAGTGATTGATGTAGGGCAGCAACACGACATCGCTGGCGGCGAAGCATAATTTCTCTTCTCTGGCGGAGACGTAACGATTCATGAGCAGCGCGCGGTTTTGCGCAGCCAATTTTTCCAGGCCCTGCCCGGTTTCGCCGGTGGGATCATGCTGGCCCGCGCAGAGCAGGAACGCGGGGCTTTCCGGCGGCAAATCGAGCATGGCCGCAACGGCCAGGTGCAATCCCTTGCGCCGGTAGCCGCCGCCGTAGAAAAGAAAAACAAATTTGCCGGGCGGCACTTTCAATTGCTGCCGCGCTGCTTGAGCGTCGCCTTCATAGCCCGTAGGACAGGGGTCGGGCAAAAAGTAAATGGGCGCGGACGGAAACTGTGCCTGCATATCGCGCGTGAGAAATTCGTCAGCCAATAAAAGCGGTCGCAGCCATTGGCCTTTCATCAACCGGTTGAAACCGATTTGTTTGAGCCAGCGGTCGGGTGAAAAGGGCGAGGCCCAAATGAAACGCGGACGATAGTAAAGTCCACCGATGCGCCCGCGCAATTCCGCAGGCGGGAGCATGCCGAATGTAGCGCGCCGCCAGCAGTCCGAGGCGATTTCATCGAACTCACAAAGAAAAACGTTCTCCGCACCGCTGACAGCGAGGCAATGGGCGACGGAGCGCGCTTTGCCATCGAGATGGCGGCGGCCCGATTCGTCATACGCGGACAGGAGTTTGATTTCTCCGCTCAGGCCGGCGAGATGTTGTTCCACTTTTTCTTTTGAGCCGGGACGCAAATCCGCGGCGATGAAGAGTCGGAAGTTCGCCGCCAGCAGATCTTCCGCCATCACGCGCAGGTAGGTCAGGTGATGGCCTTCCACGCGCGGTTCATAGAGGAGCAGATTCGGGGATGGATTCACGGCGCTGCGGGTTTGTTGCGCAATTCCCAGAGCTTGGCGTACTTCAGGAAAGTATAATAGCCATGGATGGCACTGACCATGAGGCCGGGAATGCCTTCGCGGAAGCCTTGTTGCACGATGTATTTTTTCAGGAACGCACCCACGGGGTTGAGCGCCAGTTCTTTGAATCCGGCGCTCCGTCCCGCCTGGAAATAACGCTCGGCCATAAGCGTGGTGTAACGGTCCATTTTGGCGAGTACGACCGCCAGCGACGGCCACGGATGCTGCAAAATCGGATTTTTGAAATAGCCTAGCCTGCCGGAGCAATTGAATCTTTCGTGGACCAAATCTTCCTCGTAACGAAGCTGACGCCGATCAAAAACCTGCGGCTGGCGATAGTCCGGGTAAAGCCCGCAGTAACGGACCGGGCGGCCCAGGAAATGATTGAGGCGCGGAACAAAGTACGCGGCATGCGCGGGGGCAGCCAATGTGCGGCGCACTTCCTCGGCAAATGCGGGTGTGCTGCGTTCGTCCGAATCAATGCTCACGACCCAGTTGTGCTTGAGCAGGGCCAGGGCGTCGTTGCGCAATTTGCCGAAGCCCTGAAATTTGATATTTTCATAGCGCACGCCGAATTTTGCACAAACCGCTGCCGTATCGTCGGTGCTGAAGGAATCCACGACGACCACTTCGTCCGCCCACATCACCGTCGGCAACACTTCACGAAGATTGTGGGCTTCATTATAAGCGATGATGTAAAGGCTGACGGGTTCAGGCATGGCCATGGTTTCTTCGGAGGGAAGTTTTACAAGCCATCGGTTTGCCGGTCAAAAGGATTTCCATTGGCCATCCTCGCGTTTTTGGTGCAGGGTCCGTCCAAAACGGGACAACTCGGAGCGCTGCCACTGGACTTCACGCACGGTATTTCGCATTTGGGCGATTTTGCGCTTAACCCAGGTCTGCCCGGTTTTGCGGCGATAATATTCACGGTCGCCGAGGCTCTTAATTTTGCCCCCGCTATTGGCCTTAATGCTTTTTTGAGTAATGGAACCGAAATGATGGAGGAACCCCCGGCCGGTGACGGCCAGCCGGAAACCGGCTTTGCGCGCGCGCCGGAAATATTCATCGTCCTCATAACCGCCCAACTTGGGGTCGTTGTCAAAATAACCGATGACGTCAAAGACGCGCCGATGCACCATAAAACACACGCCGTACGCGATGCCCTCACGATAGGCGTCTTTCATTTGCTGCATGAGCTGGGCGGCATGTGCGGCAAAATCATAGTCCATTTCGCCTTCACGCATGGCCGGGCTAACGATGTCAAAATTTTCTTTGGCCGCAAAATCCACCAGGCCTTCCATGCAACCGCGCGGGATAAGGACGTCGTTATTCATCACGACGGTCCAGGTGGCTTTTGAGAGTTTGGATCCCTGGGTCCATGCGCCGCCGCAGCCCAGATTGGCAGGGTTGTGTGCAGTTTGGATCCGAGGATTAGCATTTAAATATTCGAGCGTACCGTCAGTGGAGGCATTGTTGATAATGATGACCTGTTCATCGGCGATTCCCGCGGCCCGAAGGCTGTCCACGCAACCCCGGGTATAAGCCAGTTGGTTGAATACAGGAATGACAATGGCCACATCGG
This sequence comes from Verrucomicrobiia bacterium, assembly GCA_030042375.1. The sequence goes on along the minus strand of JASHZU010000325.1, from coordinate 3,545 downwards.
AAATTTTCGGCGGGCCAGTAATGGATGATGGATTCACAGCGGTTTAATCCAATCGGTAAATTTTTCCGGATGCTCGCGGACAAAGCGGGGGAAAGTGTCATCAATGGGAACAAATTTTAATTTGATGTCCCGTCCCACCGGCGACTCCGCGTTGTTGATGCATTTGGCGATATGCTCGGGCGAGGTAAATTCCGGCTTATTGAATTCCTGGTGGCAAAAAGAAAACATTTTCAGGCGAATGCGCTCCACGCCGCCCATGGAATTGAAATGCCAGCCGGCGTCCTTCACGGTTTTATAGCCGCTATAGCGCATTTCCTCCGCCCGGGTGAAATCGCGATAGCGCATCATTCGGGTGCCAAACATCGGATTCTCGACGCGGCAATTCAAAAAATAGCTATACTGCTGCATTTCAAAGCGCCAAACGTAAGGATGATTTTTTCGCAAGTGACGGCGAAGGCCCCGGCGATGAAAGATTGCTTGTGTCAATTTGGAACTCAATGCTCCATGCGCGATATTGGCAAAAAAATTATCATCGTAGGGGATCTCACGGCTCAACTTTTGCACGACTTCAGGGCGGGGGATTTCGTCCATGTCCGAAATCAAAATCCAATCGTCCGGGCGGCAATTGACCAGGCCGCGCCCGAAGCAGTTGCGCTGATAGTTATCGAGCAGCCAGGCATCATCAGAATCCGGCAGGTCCTTTACGACCACGTGGATAATTTTGTCGTGAAAGGCGCTGAACTTGGAGCTGTTCTCCGCGTAGTAGAGAGGTTTGGGCTTGTTGGTATGCGTTTTGGTGGACTCAATCAGCACGAATTTATCCACCACGCCGGCCAACTCATTCAGTCGCAATTCCAGTAATTCCAATTCGTTGAAAAAGCCAAAACAATCGTAAATCATGCGGGGTGGTGTCGCGGTGTCCTTGAACAGTTTTTCCCCAATTTTAAAGGCGTTTTTGTTTCCGGCAAGCGGCAAATGAATTCTTGCCCGAAGCATCTACGAAGATAACAATACTTTGCTCAATGATACGACAGTTTTTCTGGAAAGCGACGGGAGGTGTGCCGTCGCTGGAAGCGCTGGAGGCGTCCCATGGCGTCATCGCCAAGCAGGATGTCACGGCAACTATCGGCGGGCAAACCGGGAAACTGCATCCGTTAACCGTGGTTGAGCTGCGCAATGGAAAAGTCATCTCCAATCTCCGCATGGTGGCGACGGAAAAAGACATTGTCGTGGGCAGTTTGCAGAGTTTGTATACCTGCACCGAACCCGAAAAACATTTTCTCCCTTATCGCACCCGGTTTCGGATGCCCAAATACCGGCGCGGGACAGCGCTCGTTTTGGGCGTGGGGATAAGCGGCTATTACTATCATTGGCTCATGGATTCGCTGCCGCGCTGGAAAATTTTGCAGGCGGCCGGATATACGAATTACGATTACGTCCTGCTGCCGGACAAGCTGTTGCCCTTTGAAGTGGAAATGCTGGACGTGCTGCAAATACCGCCGGCCAAGAGGCTGTGCTGTTCAAAAAATTTTGTTCATCAATTTGAACGGCTGGTAGTGCCGTCGATGCCGTTTCGAAAATGGGAAATTCCGCCGTGGGCCTGCACGTGGTTGCGCTCCCTTTTTCCGGTGAAAAGCGGCGGCCCGGAAAAGATTTATATTTCGCGCCGCAATTCACCGCGCCGCCGGCTGGCCAATGAACCGGAACTGGAAGCCCAATTGCAAGTGGCCGGATTTGTGTCTCTCCAGACGGAAAAATTTTCTGTGGCCGAACAGGCAAAATTGTTTAATTCGGCCAAATGCGTGGTGTCATGCCATGGGGGCGGCTTCGTCAATATGGCGTTCTCCCCGCCCGGCGGATTGCTGCTCGAATTATATCATCCCGATATCCAGCTTCGGCCTGCCTACCAATATCTCGCGGCGGCAGCGGGGCATCGCTATGCGACCGTGAAAGGCTCCCGCACGCAAGAAATCGTGCCCCGCCACGAAGAGCAGGCCGAATTTAAAATTGACCCTGCGGCGGTTCTCCGGGCGATTGAGGAAAACCAAGTTGCTTAAGCACAACAGAATAAATTAATGGATTCAGCGCCCAAAGTCCTGGCCATCCAGTTCAAATATTTCGGCGATGCCGTGTTGATGACGCCGGCGTTGCGCGCCATCCACAGCCATTATGCCGGGGGCGAACTGCATTTGCTCGTGCCGGAGGAAATTGCCCCGCTGTTCCAGCATTTGCCGTGGCTTACGCGTGTGTGGCCGATGCCCCGTAAACGCGGCCACATGGCCCTGAGCCAGACGTGGCCGGCAATTCGCGCGTTGCGGCAGATGCGTTTTGACCGTTCTGTGGATTTTGCAAGTAACGATCGCGGGGCCATTGCCAGTTGGCTCATCGGCGCAAAGAACCGCCTTGGCCGCAATGACGGCGGCGGATTTTGGGGCCGGAGATTTTGTTATACCCAATGTGTTGCACGCGACCAAAAAATCCCGCACCAATCGGCCCAAATGGTCCAATTGTTATCCGGCTGGGAGATTCCCGCGCCGCGCTCGCTCGAGCCGGAAATCCGTTCCGACCCGGCGCTGGCCGGCGCTGCGAAGGAAATTTTGCCCGGGGAAGATTGCATTATTTGCCATGTGGCCTCGAGCCAGCCCAAAAAAGAATGGCCGCTCGCGCATTGGGCCAAATTGCATCGCCTGGCGACCGATGCGGGCAGGCGGGTGGTTTTTACCACCGCGCGTGGTGAACGGGAGCAATCGCTGATGGCCGAGTTAAAAAAACTCGCGCCGGACGCGGTCATTCTGCCGCTCATTCCGGAGTTGCCGTTATTCCTGGCCGTATTGCAGCGGGCGGCCGGTTTTATTTCCGGGGACACCGGGCCGCTGCATTTTGCCGCCGGTCTGGGAGTGCCGACGATTTCATTGTTTGGCCCCAGTTCCCCGGCGTACTGGGCGCCCATCGGTGAGCGTCATCAATCTCTCAGCGGCGCGGTTTGCTCTTGCGATGGGAATTCCGCCGTTTGCACCGCGCCATCTCATTGCCTCGCAGCCATTTCCCCGGAGCAGGTTTGGCAGTGTTTGAACTCAAAAAAGCTGTCCACGGGGGGGAAGCGACCAGCCGGGGAAGGTTGAAATTATCTTTGACAAAAGTAACATTGAGGAGGAAGACTTTAAGCGCTTACAAGGCAACTCGCATATGATGAAGTTTTTTCGCCATGTTGCCCGTCCCGTTTTTTGGAGCCCGAGGGGATGTCTCTTCTCGATGGAATCGCTGGACGCGTCGCATGGTGTGATCGCCAGGCATGATGTCACCGCCGCCATCGCCGCGCAAAACGGCGAGCCGTACCCACTGGGGGTGGTGGAACTGGCGGACGGCAAGATCGTGGGCAACCTGCGAATGGTGTCCACCGCCGATGACCTGGTGGTGGGAGGATTGCAGAGCCTGGCCGGCTGTCTTGAGCCGCAAAACCATTATCTCCTCAAGAAACGGCGCCGCTGCCGGATTTTGAAGTACCGGCGCGGGCGCGCCCTGCTTTTGGGGAGCGGCGTGAGCGG
>JASHZU010000324.1 GCA_030042375.1 Verrucomicrobiia bacterium | reverse complement strand
TTAGTGCGGGTGTTTTGTTAATTGGGGGGCTTGTTCAATATCTTGTCCAATCCCGGCGTTTCGCGATCTGGAGTATTTCACTTGGCCTACTTGCGTTGTTTATAGGTTTCTGGATCGCGAATTATGATGGGGGACCTTACTGGAATCCTTCCATACCTACCCTAACGGATCTGAGTAACTAAATTGAAGTTCGTGATTTCAAATTACTGAAATCCCAACTCAATTCTTCTTCTGCATTCCAAGCCACGAAACGTGGCCTGCCAGGCGTTATTCCGCCGTTTTTTCTTCTTCAAAAATTGAGGTATTGGCGAACTAAGGATTTCGCATTCACCGTGAGACATTGGGCGCGTGATTGACGCAAATGATCTCGCGGCAAACGCCGTTAGAAAGCGCGAAAAGCCGGGCGCAAACATCCTGCCCGGCATCGCGCGATGCAGCCGCGCAACGGCGCATTCCTGCCATCACAATTTGAAACTGAAAAAAACTAAAACTAACGAAACATGAAAACACTCCTGACCATGGCAGACCTGGCGGCACGACGCGGCACGGACAAAGAAATCGGGCTGGTGCAGCAGATCATTAACTATTCCCCGGAAATCACGACGGTGATGGGCCGGACGATTCCCGGCACGTTCGCAACGGCGAAAGTGCAAATCGGCATTCCCAAGGGCGGCGCGTTCCGCGCGGTAAACCAGGGCGTGCTCACCAGCTCGGGCACTTATGAAAAGCGCCGGTTCAATGCGTTCTTCTTCGACGCGCAATTACAGGTGGATGAAGCGGAACTGGTCGCGGCGGAGCAGGAAGGTGATTCGCTCGGCGATTTGCAGGCCGATGAAGTGGCCGGCGCGCTGATGAATAAAGCGATTTTGTTCTCGCAACAATTTTACGCGGGCACGAGCGTGGATCCCCTGGGATTTCCCGGGCTCTTCTCTTTGCTGCAGGCATTCAACGGCGGTGATGGCAAGGGCGGGGTGATTGATTCACGCACAGGCAAGACGATTGTGAATTATGTGAACGCGAATCCAGGTTCGACGAACCCGGCGTGCGAGGCGATTTGGTACGTATGGTGCCATCCGCAGGGCGTGCATTTTCTTTTCGGCGGGAACAAGACGATCGATGTGAATCCGTGGGTGTGGCAGTACATGCCGGATCAAAAAACTCCGGGAGCGCGGTTGCGCGCCAGCGTCACGAATATCTCCGGCTGGATTGGCCTGGCCGCGGCGCATCCGTATTGCGTGGCGTGCATCAAAAACATTGACGCGCAGCATACGTGGACAGACGCGCTCTCCACTCAACTGCACGCGCTGCTGCCCATGGGGATCACACCGACGCACTGTTTCGCGACGAAGCGGGCCATCGCCGGGCTGCAACAGTCGCGCACAGTGACATTGTTCGGCCAGGGAACACGGCGGCCGAATCAACCGATTATTGCACCGACGCCGACGGTGGATGTAATGGGCGTGCCGATTATTCCAACGGATGGAATCCAACTGGGAGCGGCGTTCTAATTTACCGCAAAAACTTAAAGAAATCTCAAAACAAAAAAGAAAACGAAAAATATGAAAAAATTGAAAACTTTTAATGTGTTGCGCGCTGCATTGATAGCCGCGTGCTGTGGATTGGGGCAGATTGCGCTTCATGCCCAGCCTTATTTTACCAATAGCGCACCGCAATCGGGCGCATATCAATATAATCAGAATTTCGTCCAGCCGTTGCAGCCGAGCCGGACACTCGGACAACAATACCAGGCGGGGATCCTGACGGGCACGTTTACTCCCGCGCCGTGGTTTCTGCTGACGAATTCTTTTTCGACGAACATTTATACCACGGCGCCGGTTGTGACCGCGAACGGCAGCAGCTCGGCTTCTCAGACGGTATGCTCAACAAACGTCGTAACAATTGTGAGCACGTCGACAACGAATTTCGTGCTGCAGACGTCGGTGACTAACCAAACGGTGTATTGGATGTCGATCGGGCATTAATCGATGACGGCGGCAAGGAATTAAAAAACAAAAATCGAAAACTTTATGAAAGATTTACAATTACATCTGGAAATTTATTTGCCGGCGGCGGGCACGAGCGAAACGATCGGCGTTATGGACATCGGCGTGGACAATCCGAATTTTTCGGACCAGTGGCGGGAGGGACGGTTGCGCATTGCGTGGCCGGCGCTGCCGAATTTTACGTCGAACGCAGACACGATTACGGTGACGCTCCAGGACAGCGAGGCCAGTTCCAGCCCACTGTCGTTTGCCAACACGGTACCGCTCATCCAGGCAAGCATCACGGGCGTGGCGAATACGGGTGTGGCGGCAGGCTATATTGATTGCCCGTTGCCGCCGGGATTGCGCGGGCCGATTCAGTTGCTGATCGCGGCGACGGCAAACGCGGGAAACAATACGTCAGCTTTGCTGACAGCGGATTGGCTGCTCGAATAGAGGGCAGCCTTGCGGGGCGGTTGAGGCGACGGCGGCTGGTTGGGGTTGGCCAGCCGCCGTCCAGGGGACAGCGGCGAATTTTTGGGAACGCAGGGAGATGGGGGAAATGGCGGTCGGACCAGGTTGGTTCCGGCCGCCGTTGTTTTTATACAAGCAATCTTTTCTTAAAACGTTTCAGCGCAGAATGACAGTGGGCGCACAGAGCATCAGGCACATTGCTGCATTCTCATATTTTCTTCCAATGGCCAATAATAGTATTCCAGGCTGTATCCTTTAACCAACGCTTCTTCAAAATGTCGGCGATGGCCCGGCATATATTCGTATTTCTGCCGTGAGACGATAGCCCAATCCTGCAAGCGCTGGATCTGCCATTTTTGCTCCCGGATGACATCACGCACGAGATGCTCAGCGACAACGGGGTCGGCGCTGGCGGCCCAAGCTGCGATAAAGGCGTCACGGACACGGGAATATTCGGCATGTTCGGGTGTTGGCCTCACAAGAAACAGGAACCAATAAAGTGCATCCACAGACATGAACCACCTCTTAGCGCAAATCTACCACAACTTTTTATTTGCGCAAGTGGTTGTGTGCCACTGTATTCCACTCTTCAGCTTTTCAAAAAAAATCCGAGGTATTCCGGAACTAAGGATTTCGCGACTCCTGTGAGAAATTGCGCGCATGGACGGCAAGTACGCCGCTGAATGGCACGCTCCGTCCGGCAGTTTGCCAAATAAAAAATGAGTAACGAAATTCCAACGTGGCTGGAAAAGGAAGTCGCCGAGTATGACCTGGAGATGGCGCCGGCGCCGCAAACGGTGCTGGACATCGGCGCAAACATCGGAGCTTTCGCAAAGCGCGCACATGCCCAATGGCCGGAAGCGAAGATTCGGTGCTATGAACCGGTGGTGGAAAATTACGCAGCGCTCGCGGCGAATTTCCGATCAGCAAAAAATGTCCAAGCGTATCGGTTCGCAGTGAGGAGTTTTAACGGCTGGGATAAAATTTTGATTGGCGACCTTGGCGTCACCTGCGGTTTTTACCAACTCGGGCGGCAGACGAATGTCACGGAAAAGGTGATGTGCACAGACGCGGCGGAGATTCCTTCGGCGGAACTGGTGAAAGTGGATACGGAGGGATGCGAGGTGGAAATTGTTTCACGCCTGGACTTAAGCAGGACGCGCGCGCTGGTTCTAGAATATCATCGGCCGGAGGATGCCGATGTTTTGAAGACAATTGCGGTCACGGCGGGGTTTCAATTGCTTGAAGAAAAATCCCTTAGTGAAAGCCGTGGCATTTTGAAGTTCGGCAAAGCTGGGGTCGCGGTGAAAACTGCAGAGAATGGCTCGCCCTCATCCCTGCCTTCTCCCCCAGGAGAAGGGGAATTGAAGGGCCGATCAACAGCGCAACCAAAGGATTTGTCCAATCGCAAAATTTACTGCGCGGTGGCATCGCATTTCTCCAATCACGACCTGGTTTTTCTCCAGAGCATGATGCAATTGCTGTTGCAGCCATTTGTGCGGATTTCGTTTGGCTGGTCGTGCGATCCGAGTGTGGAACGGGCGCGGAATGTTTTGACGGCGAATTTTTTGGCGAGCGATTGTACGCATCTTTTGTTTATTGATTCGGACATTGCGTTTTCGCCGCGCGATGTTCAGCGCATCATCTCGCATGACGAGGATGTTGTCGGTGGGATTTATCCACTGAAGACGATGGATCGCGATGTAAAATGGTGCGGCAACCAACTAGCGCTGGGGCAAAATGCGCCTCCCGGCACGCCCCAGGATACGACGCCAGATGCTGGAACAGTACTGGCGGACGGACTCCAAGAAGTCGGCTGTATTGGCACGGGTTTTCTTTGTATCGCACGGCAGGCGTTTGAACGAATGCTCGAAGCAGACGGAGAGAAAATCCGGTATTACCAGGATTGGACACCGTATCGTGAGGAATTTGCGTTTTGGCGGCAGACGGTCCGCGAGGTCAATGGCCGAAAGCGCTTTCTCACGGAGGATTGGAACTTTTGTTATCGCTACCGAGAACTGGGCGGAAAAATCTTTGCGGACACGCAGGTGATTTTGAGGCACGCAGGGCGGGCGGTGTGGCCGTTGGACCTTCAACAAGGAAACCCTTTTTCAACGCAAAGACGCGAAGAAGCAAAGGCACAAAGCGCGGGGAAATAACCACAAAGGGCACAAAGAAAATTATATGTCTCTATATATCACAGGGGAAACGGTGGCGGATGAGATTGGCGGATGGCCACGGCTCAATGACGCGTTGGACGACGACGGCGACGGACAAGTGGATTCCGGTTTGCTGGACCGGTTAATCGCGTCGGCCAGCGGGGCGGTGG
>JASHZU010000323.1 GCA_030042375.1 Verrucomicrobiia bacterium | reverse complement strand
AATTTTGTGATTGATTCTATTCATCTTGATTAAAACGGCGCAGCAAATTCCGGAATCCTGGCTGATTTCCCAAGAAAAAGCAGTTGGCAAAGCCTATGCTGCAAAAATGAACATATGGCGACCGCATCCAATAGGAATGCTTTTTCCACTGACCGCCAAACTTCAGGAAGGTTGAGTGAAAAGGTGAGTGTTGCCCTTGCGGAGGCGGCTTCGGCATTTGGGCAGGAGCATTGGCAGTCGTGGAAATGCCGGATGGAGGACCAATTCGTGGAATTATCTTTGGGGGCTGAAAGCGGGGACGAGACCGTGGCGGACTGGCGGGAGAAGATCATTCGTTGCGGCAGCGTGTTGCGATTACTCAAGCTTTCGTTGAAACGGCAGGGCTGCCTTGACCGGGTGAAATTATTTCCCCAACTGGATCGGCCCTCTCTGGTGGCGTGGGTTTACCTGAGCGAAGGCGGCGGAGACTATGAGCCGGAGCCCTTTGACGTTATGACACCGAGCCATTTTCAACCTGCCGCGGATCTTCCCATACCCGATGCCGTATTCAATTTCATGAGCCATGCGGTCGCCGGCGAGCGTTGCTGGCTGGAAATGGCCCAAGGCCAAAAAAGCCGTGAAAGATTGCTCGAACTGGCCGGGATGAATAACCAATGGCTGTTCCAAATCAGCGGAGAACGAACAGGATTGCCGCCCGCATCTCCCGGCCGCGTGCAAAAACCAGCCGAGTACAATGGCTGGCAAAAATTTATCCTGGGGGTGAAGTTACGCGCGCCGGTTTCGGTCCCTGAGGCCGGTAAAGAATTGGACGCGACCACGATGTCCGGCACGTTCGCCGTTATAAAAACGAAAACCGATGATAAGTATGGGTGGATCGCGGCAGGACAAACCAGCGCGCTGCTGCTGGAAACTGCCCGGAAGCTCGGCGTTACTTGCGCGTTCTTTAACCAGGCTTTACGCTGGCCGTCAGTGCGGGAGGAATTGCGCACGAGCATCGGTCACAAGGGTTTTGGCCAGGCCATTGTGCAACTGAAAACGGCCGGACGACCCCTGCCCGCTCTTGCCCCCGCCGAGCGCCCTGGCGCTCCGGCGCGCAGCTATCTGGTGGTTTAATGCTTGTTTCAGGTCGTGGGCGACTGTTCCGCAGTATCTCTCTGCAGGTCCAGCGGGAGAGAAAGCTTGCCTTGTTTCCAGGTGCCGGAAATCTTGTTATTGCTCATCTTGCCGGTAAAAACTCCACCGATGGCTTTCCAGGTAAGCTTCACATCAGGAAAGTTGCAATCCGCCGTTGTCGCAGGAACTCCCGTGGCCCCCTGGTCCGGGCTGTCCAGTGTCGCGGTGTACGAGCCATCCGGCATCAGGGCAATGTGAAAAACGATGTGCATCTGGACACTGCCGATCGTGAGTATTCCCTTCCAATGTCCCCGGATTTGGTCGCTGGCTCCCGTGCCGTAGTCTTTTTGTTCGTCGGCAGCCGCAAGCGCATTGGTTTGCGCGCGCTCAAATGTCAGTGGCCATTTTTGGCCCATTTGTTTCCACGTTCCGGAGATGCGATTATCGGCGCCGTTGAGATTCCCGACAAAGTCGCCGTCAATGGCCGTCATCACAAAGTGAACCTCCGGCTTACTATATGTGAGGGAAGTGACCGGCATATTCATGGCGCCCTGGTCCACGCTGTCCATTTCAGCCTGGAAAGTTCCCGACGATGTCTCGGCAATTCTCAAATTCAGATGCAACGCCGTGCCTCTCACCATCAAAACCCCCTGCCATGCGCCCTGCAAATCGGAACTCTGGCTCGGCACAACCTGATCTGCTGTTAAACTGGTCACTGCGTCCGGCTGGTCGGTACGCGTGAGCGTCAACGCGGCTGATTTTTTAAATTGCTTGAACATGCCCGACAATTCAGTTCCGTCCGGATTCAAGGTGGCACGGTAGTCAATATCAAGCGCCGGCATCATGAAGCGGAGAGAACGCCCGGCCCCGGAAACCTTGGGAACGGGAATGTCTTTGGCGCCCTGGTCAACCGAATCCAGAGTCACTTGATAGGCGTCATTGGTCTTAAAAATTTTAAGAACGAGGCGCAATTGTACATTATTGATGTCGAGCGTGCCTTCCCAATCACCCCGCATCGTCGCCAGGGCGGCAGTGGTTCGGGCCACGCTGACAGCATGATAAGCCACAGCGCCGCCGCCGGCTGTCACAAGAACGGCCACGCCCGTAATGATTGCGATTTTGGTTTTGGTCCATGCCATAAGCTTCAATGCTCCTTTGATGAGGGTTATTGTAGAGGTTGTAGAATGAGCGGCAGCCTGCGCGGCGGATGTCGCGGACGCAGCCAATCCCGCCGGCGCCGCGTGCGAAGCCAGCGCAAACAACGGCGCAGCGACGGCCGGCGTGGCAAAGCCACGATGGCGGAAAAAATGAGTGAGTTCATCCAGGCAGCGATTCACCCGCTTGCGCGCGGCGTCCTCGCCCACGCCAAGAGTGGAACCGATTTCCTCGAAGGTATGGCCTTCCATGTAGTGCATGATGACGGCCAGGCGGTCGGCCTCGCGAAGTTTCAGCAATGCTTCATCCAGCATGGGCACGAGCGGGGCCCAGGGCGAATCGCCTTCCGTCGCGGCCAATTCCTGCGCCACCGCCACCTGCTCGCGCCGGTGCCGGCGCAGTTCCGAGCGAAGCCATTCGCGGGATTTGTTCAACGTGGTTCGATAAAGCCAGCCCGCAATGGTGGGATGCGATTTCAATTTGCCGGAAGCCTGCGCCAGCGCGATGAAAACGTTTTGGGTGATTTCTTCGGCCGCGCCATGGTCACCCACCTGCCGCAGCGCCGTGGCAAAGACAAGGTTGATATGCTGGCGGACAAGCGCGGCAAAGGCATCTTCGCCGCGCCGGGCATCGTATTCGGCAATAAGTTGATTGTCTGTGTCGGCCATGTGCTTCACCGGTATATTGCCGCCGCCGGGGAAAACCGGAAACAAATCTTTCCAACTTTGTGGGCCATACTTGCCGCTTGTCAGCCGTCAAACGTGACTTATCCTGTGCGCCGCATGAATCTGGCCCTGGACTCGCTTGGCATTATCGCCGGGAACCGCTCGCTGCCGCTGGAATTGGCCCGGCAGGCGCGCGCCGCCGGCGTAAAAAAACTCGTCGCCGTCGCGTTCGAAAATGAAACCGACCCGGAGCTGGCCAAACTGGTGGACGAAATCGTCTGGCTGCGCGTCGGGCAATTGGGCAAAGCCATTGCCGTCTTCACGGATCGCCACATCAAGCAATGTGTCATGGTCGGCCAAATCGCGCCCAAAAATCTCTTTGAACTGCGCCTGGACATGCGCGCCATGGCCATCTTTTTTAAGTTAAAAGAAAAAAACGCCCACACGATTTTCGGTGCTATCGCTGATGAATTGAAAAAAGACGGCGTGGATTTAGTGGACGCCACCCCGTGGCTTGCGCCCTTGATTCCCTCGAAAGGTTTCCATCTCGGCCCCAAACTTTCCGCCGGGCAAAAAGAGGACGTGGAATTTGGGTTCAAGATCGCCAAAGAAATTTCACGCCTGGAAATCGGTCAATTGGTTGTGGTGAAAAATGGCACGGTCCTGGCGGTGGAAGGCTTTGAAGGCACGGACAAATGCCTCGCCCGCGGCGGCGAACTGGCCGGCAAGGACGGCGGCGCTGTGGCCGTAAAAGTGGCCAAGGAAAAACACGACATGCGTTTCGACATCCCCTGCCTGGGGCTGCAGACGCTGCAAGTGTGCTCCGCGTCCGGCATTTCCGTGCTGGCTATTGAATCCGGCAAGGCGCTGCTGCTCGAAAGGGAGGCTTGCGAAAGGCTGGCCGCTAAAGATAAGATTTCCATCACAACAGTTTGAAGTACGAACGAAAAATGCAGGGATTTTCCCGGGATTAATTGACATGCTCACCTCACACGAACTTTTTGGTTTTATGTCGCCGGCCTTGGCGAACGAGATTTTGAATTTTGCTTACGAATCGGACAAACCCGCCTACAAGGCCACGATGAATGGCGTCGCCCAGGCGCTGCGCGTGCGTCCGGTGTTTCTCGAACGCCAGCCGCGCGCCCAGCGGCATGCCTCCATGGCCCAGGTGCTCTCCAAACCCGGTTTGGATTCCGTGGCGGGCGGACTCCTGCGCGAATGGCTGCTCAAAAAACATAAGGCCATGCTCGTGGATTTTCTCACCGCCTTGGATATCAAAAACCAGGAAGGCGTGGTGGATGATCTGCCATCGTCCATGGACGACGCAAAATTGAAAGCGGCCGTGGAACTTCTGCTCGGCAAACATCCGCACGAGGCCGTTGCGGTTTACCTGAATGCCTTCAACGATATGAATGAAGCCAATTGGGCAAACCTCAAAGCGATTTTGGAATCTGACTCGCGCCTGCAATTAGGCAGTCATTCTTAAAAAGAAAAACGGCGCGAATTGTTCATTCGCGCCGTTCCCCGGTTTCTCCTGGCCCGTTATTTACACATCATAGTAAAGGAAGAATTCGTACGGATGCGGGCGCAGCCGGACGGCATCGGCTTCCTTGGTCTTGTGGCTAATCCACATTTCGAGGAAGTCTTTGGTGAAGACGTCGCCCTTCAAAAGGAAGGCATGGTCTTTTTCCAGGTAGCCCAGTGATTCCTGCAGGCTGCCGGGCATCTGCGGAATCTTCGCATGCTCTTCAGGCGGCAGTTCGTAAAGGTTCTTGTCCATCGGCTCACCCGGCTTGATCTTGTTCTGGATGCCGTCGAGACCCGCCATGAGCATCGCGGCAAAGGCCAAGTACGGATTGGCCGCCGGATCGGGCGGACGATATTCGATGCGCTTGGCCTTCGGATTCTCACTGTAGGTGGGAATACGGATGGACGCGCTGCGATTACGAGCGCTGTAAGCAAGGTTCACCGGCGCTTCATAACCCGGGACGAGGCGCTTATAGCTGTTCGTCGTCGGGTTACAAATCGCGGCGAGGGCCTTGGCGTGCTTCAAAATGCCGCCGACGTAATGGAGAGCCATCTGGGACAACCCCGCATATTCCTTGCCGGCAAAGAGCGGCTTGCCCTTGCTCCAAAGCGATTGATGGGTGTGCATGCCGGAGCCATTGTCGCCGAAGAGCGGCTTGGGCATGAAGGTCACCGTCTTACCATGTTTCTTGGCCACATTTTTGATAACGTACTTGTAAATCATCATCCAATCGGCTGCGGTGACGAGCGTGTTGAAACGATAATCAATTTCAGCCTGGCCGCCGGTGGCAACTTCATGGTGCTGGCGCTCGATTTTGACGCCAAGCGATTCCATGACGAGGCACATTTCGGTGCGGATATCTTGCTGCGTGTCGAGCGGGGCCACAGGAAAGTAGCCTTCCTTATTGCGGATTTTGTAGCCAAGGTTGGGTTCGCCGCAGCAGCCACCGCCTTTGCCGGTGTTCCAAATGGCTTCTTCGGAATCAACAGTGTAGAACGTGCCGTTCTGCTTGGAATCAAACGCCACGCTGTCGAAAATGAAGAATTCAGCTTCCGGACCGAACACTGCGGTATCAGCGATGCCCGTGCTCTTGAGATAGGCCTCGGCTTTTTGGGCGATGCCGCGGGGATCACGGCTGTAAGCTTCGCGGGTGCCGGTTTCAGCGATGGTGCAGGTGAGCGACAAGGTCGGCTCAGCCATGAACGGGTCAATGAAAGCGGTTTCGGGATCGGGCATGGCGAGCATGTCGGAAGCCTCGATCGATTTCCATCCGCGGATGGATGAACCGTCAAAGCCGAGTCCTTCTGAGAAGCTGTCTTCGGTAATTTCGCTGATGGGTAAGCTGAAATGTTGCCACGTGCCGAAGGTGTCCACGAACTTGATGTCCACCATTTTGGCGTTGGCCTTCTTGGCCAATTCTAATGCACTTTTGGGAGTTGCCATAGTTTCGATATTTTAGATATGAGGTTTTATTGTTGTTTGACGCAGTTCAACGGCTGCGCCGGCGGGGACTTTGGCCCACAGCCGGCGCAGCGTCGAGCTTTTTTTAATCGTGATAGCCTTCCTCACCGTGTTCGTTGATGTCGAGACCGGCGATTTCGACTTCCTCAGTCGGACGCAAGCCCACGAGCAGTTTGGTGATGTAAGCACAGACAATCGTGCCTGGGATGAAGAGCAACAGCGAGACGCCGACGGTCTTCAACTGCTCCCACAATTGGGGCTGGAAGATTTGGTCCGTCACGTATTTGCTCAGGTTGGTGGCCAGGTTGGGGTTGGCTTCCTGACGGGCAAACATGCCGGTCATGATGGCGCCGCACATACCACCGATACCGTGAACGCTCCACGCATCCAGCGCGTCGTCCATGCCCAGCCAGCCTTTGACCTTATAGCACATGAACCACGGAATGGTGCCCGAGGCGATGCCAATCCACAACGCGCCGTGAGGCAGGACGTAACCGCAAGCAGGTGTGATCAGCACCAAACCGGCGACTGCGCCGGAGCAGAAGCCCACCAGGGTGGGTTTGCCCTTCACAATCCATTCCCACATCGGCCATACGAATGAACCAACCGCCGTGGCGATAGTCGTGGTCGTGAACGCGTTGGCAGCGATTTGGTCGCCCGCAACCGCGCTGCCGGAGTT
>JASHZU010000322.1 GCA_030042375.1 Verrucomicrobiia bacterium | reverse complement strand
GGAACGCGAGCCAGCCGTTGGTGCGAGAGGGTTCGATGCCGGTCTCCAAGTGCCAGTAAGCTGCGCCGTTGGCTTCCTCCACCTGGGATTGTGTGAAGCGAAAGCCTTTCAGTTTCGCGCCGGGCAGCGTGTAAAGGGCCAGGACGATTCCCGAGGCGTTTTCAATTTCCTCGTCCCGGACAATCAGGCCTGCGCCGGAACATCCGGCCAGCAGGGGGATGCGGCCGTGCACGCGGAGAATTTCCAGCGTAGCCGCCGCATGGGGAAAAAAATCCGGGGACATGAATACGAGACCCAGCGAAACTGGCCCGGGCAATTGCTCACGCAATCGCTCAACCCAGTCGCGCAGGCCGGCTTCGTCGAAGCTTTCCGGCCAATGGGCGGCAATGGAAAATTGCGTATTCACAGCACTATAATAAGCGCAGAATGCCTTTCCAGCAACTGAACATTGGTTGGAGATACGGGGGATATGCTAATGGTCGTGATTGACAGCCGCGGGGCGGGGCTTTTCAATAGTATTACAATGGATCACAAATCAATTGCCGTGTGTTTTGCGCTGCCGGAAGAGGCGGGGCCTTTTCGAAAACTCTGCGGACCCGACGTGCCGGTTTTCTTTACCGGAATTGGGAAAGCCAACGCAGAAAAAGCCGTGCGGGAATATCTGGCGGGCCACACGCCGGGGCTGTTGCTGACATGCGGTTTTGCGGGCGGTCTGGAAGCCGGGTTGAAGGTGGGCGACATCGTTTTTGAGGCGTCCAATGGCGCGGGCGGGACGGATGGAGCCATCCACGCCAAATTACTGGCTGCGGGCGCTAAGCCGGCAAAGATTTTTTGCGCGGACAAGATTGCCAGCACCGCGGCTGACAAGAAAAAATTGCGCGATGAAACCGGCGCGGACGCGGCGGAGATGGAATCAGGAGCGGTTCAAATCATTTGCCGGGAACGGGGGATCCCCTGCGCCACGCTCCGTGTGATTTCCGACGCGGCAAACGAGGATTTGCCGCTGGATTTCAACGAGTTTTTGACACCGGAAAAGAAGGTGGACATGAGCAAGCTCATGTTAACAGTGGCCAAAAAGCCATGGAAAATGGGCGCATTGATGGAGCTGCAGAAGAAAACTAAAATGGCCGCGGAACGCTTGGGCGACGTTTTAATGAAAACCATCGAGTAGCGGCCGACCCCTACCGCTACCCATTAACTGTTTGCAACTTCTGAGCGCTTCCGACCCTTGCGGATCACCTGGACAAGGAAAGTAACTGGCAACAACATCCACATTGATGGCTGCCCAAATTTGATAATAGTTTAACTTTTAAAGGTGAATTTTTCCATGGTTCCTCGGGACAAGTTTAGTCAGGTTTGGGACAAATAGTCCGTTAAGCAGGTCAAAGTGATTAAGTAAATTAAGTGCCTGAAAATCAGGCATCTTCTATTGGCCGACCGAACCGGATTGGTTTACCGGTGGCGGGGATGCTTCCTTCACATGCTGGCTGTAACTAATGAACGCCGCGCCAATGACAATCAAAATCACGCCCACCCAGCGTACTGGAGAAACGTTTTCATTCAGAAAAATCATTGCGGCGATAGTGGCAAAAACGAAACTCAACCCCGTGAGCGGCCAAAGAAAACTGATATCGCTTTTGGACATCAAAATGATGAGGCAGCCAAAGAAAAGGGCCTCGAAAAATACGCCGAGAAGGATTTGGGGATTAACGGCGCTGGCTCTGACGATGCGCAAAACTTCCGCGACGGTGACGCCCTGCATCTCGCCGATGTGCATCATGCCTTTTTTAAGGAGAATGACGCCGGTGGATTCAAAGACAAGGCCAACCAGTAAAATTATAAGCAATTTCAGCATAAAACTATTTAACCATGAAAGACACGAAAGACACGAAGATTTTGCCTACAAATCCTGATACCGAATTAATTTAATGTTGAGCTTTTGAATTTGTTCGCGCACACGTGGGCTGATGAGCGCGTCAAATTCGTGCTTAAATTTGTCGAGGGAGGGATGGGAATAAAGCTCGGAATCGCCGGGCGGAAGCTCTGGCAGGAGTTTCAAAAGATAATCTTCATCCACACGGCCATCCTGCAAAAGGCCGAAAGTGATTTGCGCATGCTTGATGTTTTTTTGGCGCAGGGGTTCGCGTACGCGGCTTGAAAGCCATTCGAAAATGGCAGCGTGCGAAATCCGGTAAAAATGATACCCGCGCGACATCCGGCGGCTGCGGGCCAGGCAATCACGCGTCAAACGCAAATGGCGGATGTCGAGTTTCTCGGCATCGTCCATCAGGATTTTGAAAATGACGGGATGCAAATGGAGATGCAAATGGCCATTGACGTGGTCGAACGGCAATCCAGTGGTGCGAAATTTCTCAAACTGCGCGCGAATTTCGGCGCGGAGCTGTTCGCACAGGTCATCATCAAAAAAGTATTTCATGCCCACGCCGATGGGACTGTTGGAAAATTCGCCACAGCGATTGACCAGCCCGGGGATGGCTTCATGGGGCAGAGTTGAATGACCGTGGAGCAGGGCAATATGCAGGCCCACGCCCAGCCGGGGATTTTCTTTGGCCAGTTTTACCGCTTCATCAAAACCGGGTTCGTTGACCATCAAGCTGGCGGTGGTCAGGATGCCTTCGCGATGGGCGCGGATGATGGCTTCGTTGGCGGAATGCGAAAGGCCGAAGTCATCGGCATTGACGATGAGGCGGCAGACGGCTGCCGATGGCGAAGCGGGGGAAGCCATTTTACGGGTTGCCGTAACTTCCAGCGGCGGTTCCCAAACAAAACCGCAGCCACGATTGGAAAACCAGGGCGAGCTTTTGCGCTTTGGACAATCCCAATGGCTGCGGGCCAAAAACATTGAATTGTG
The DNA here is from genome assembly GCA_030042375.1 of Verrucomicrobiia bacterium. Next base: position 2,822 of record JASHZU010000322.1, on the reverse strand, counting down.
CGCGCTCCAGCTTTTTGAGCAATCGCCAATAGACCATGCCCATGAGTTCGGCCGCCACCATATTTTTGCGGTCTTCCACCGGTAGCGTTTTCTGCGCGGCGGAGTAAAGGTCCCGGGCGCGCCGGGCGATACTCCCGGCCAGGGCGCGGAAATTTTCCGAATAGCGGCCTTGGATAATTTCGCTTTCCGCGACGTTGAATTTTTTCAATTCGCTTTCCGGCAAATAAATTCGCCCGCGCGCGGCATCGGTTTTCACGTCGCGCAAAATATTGGTGAGTTGCAGGGCTTTGCCCAGATAAATCGCATATTCCCGCGTGCGATGGTTTTTGTAACCGAAAATTTCGATGCTCAGGAGGCCGACGACCGAGGCGACACGATAACAGTAGAGCTCCAGTTGCTCGAAATTTTCGTAGCGTTTGGTGTCAAAATCCATTTCGCAACCTTTGATGAGTTCATCGAACAATTCAAAGGGCAGGGAATGTTCTTTAATCACTGGCTGCAGCTCACGGTTGACGGGAATTTCCGGCATTTGGTTTTCACAGGCGCGTTTGATGTCGGCGCGCCAATCAGCCAACTGTTTGCGGCGTTCTTCGGCGGGCGCTGAGTCTTCATCGGCTACGTCATCCACTTCGCGGCAAAAGGCGTACAGGGCGGACATGGCATCGCGTTTGGGCTTGGGCAGGAGGACAAAGGCCAGCGCGAGATTGGAGGCGCTTTTGCGGGTGATCGCGCGGCTGTGTTGCATTCAGGACTTCGGTTGGTCCGTCAGGTCCTCCGGCTTGCGAAGCGGAGGCAGCCCACCGGTCTGGTGAAGCGTCGGATTTATCGGGGCGCCGCTGCTGTAATAATTGCCCCGGTGGCGGCGTATCCTGCGCCGGCTTTTTTTCTTTCGGAACGCCGCGGCCCAAATGAAGGCCACGGCGGCGGGGACAGTAATGGCCCCAGCCATGACAAGGTAATATTGCCACGTGGAACTCGTATCGGTGATGGTCGCTAAAATTTTCATTCGGTTGAAACGTCCGCTCCCATATTGAGGCGTTGCATGCGATAACGCAAGGCATGGCGTGTTAATTTCAGCCGTTCGGCGGCGCGCGTGAGGCTGGAATTATTCTGGTCGAGCGCGGCAGTGATGAGTTCGCGCTCGATGCGCGCCAGTGCCTCATCCAGCGATTCGTCCAGCCCCACCTGGGCGGACTGGTCTTTATGCAGGCGCGATTCGATTTGGAAATCCGGCAGGCTGACAGCCTGAAGTTCCCGCGTGGTTTCGAGAATCAACCCACGCTCGATGGCGTTGCGCAATTCGCGGATATTGCCGGGCCAGCGGTGCGAGAGCAATTTCTGGCGGGCGCCGCGGGAAATAACTTCGACGTTTTTGTTCATGACGGCCTGGAACATCTTCAAAAAATGCTGGGCCAGGAGCAGAACGTCTTCGCCGCGTTCGCGCAGCGGCGGCAGGTTGAATTGGACGACGTTCAGGCGATGGAACAAGTCCTCGCGAAAATGGCCCTCGGTAATCGCCCCGGCGATGTCGCGGTTGGTGGCGGCAATGAGCCGGACGTTGACGCGCAATTCCTGCGTGCCGCCGACGCGTGTGAAGCTGCCATCTTCCAAAAAGCGGAGCAGCTTGGCCTGGAGCGGTTTGCTCATGTCCGCGATTTCATCGAGAAAAATCGTGCCGCCGGCGGCTTCCTCCACGCGGCCCATTTTTTGTTTTATCGCGCCAGTAAACGCGCCGCGTTCATGGCCAAAAAGCTCGCTTTCCAGGAGGGTCTCGGGAATAGCCGCGCAGTTGATGCGGACGTAGCTTTGATGCTTCCGCTGGCTCAGGCCGTGCACCGCGCCGGCCACCAGTTCCTTGCCCGTGCCGCTCTCGCCCAGGATCAGGACGCGCGCATCGGTTTGCGCGACGGTTTGGATGAGCTTGCGCAGTTCGCGCATTTTTTCGGATTCGCCGACGATTTGATCGAGGGTGAAAGTCTCATCGGCGCGTGAGCGCAGGGCGGCGTTTTCGCGCAAAAGACGGTAACGCTCCGCGCAGCGGGCAATCGCATGAAGCAATTCCTCAGGCGCAAAGGGCTTGGCTAGATAATCCACGGCGCCGGCTTTGATGGCTTCAACGGCCAGGCGCGGCGTGGCATAGGCGGTCAGCATGAGCACGGGCAATTCCGGTTTTTGCGCCGAGATTTTTTTCAACAGCTCGTAGCCGCTCATCCCGCCGAGGCGGACGTCGGTGATGACCATGAAGAATTCCTCGCGGGCAATCAGCGTAAGGGCCTCCTCGGCCGATTCGGCCACGCGCACGGCGTACTCTTCATCGCTCAAAACGGTTTCGAGCGAGCGGCGCATGTTTTTCTCGTCGTCCACGACGAGAACGGGAGGGAGGATAAAATTCATTTGCGTATGTTCACGATTGCCTTTGCCGGGAATGTTAGAATAAATTCCGTGCCTTTTCCAACTTCCGATTTTACGCGGATGTTGCCGCCATAGAGGTCGGTGTTGTGCTTGACGATGGCCAGGCCCAGGCCGCTGCCCTTGCTCTTGGTGGTGTAATAGGCTTCAAAAATGCGCGTAATCTTGTCGGGCGGGATGCCGCGGCCATCGTCGCGAATAGAAACTTCAATGGCATAGTCGGGGCGGCAATCAGCCTTGATATAAATATTTCCCGATTTGCCAAGGGCGTCCCGCGCGTTGGAGAGGAGGTTGACGAAAATTTCCGCGAGATGGTTGCACTGCATCAACAGGGGCGGAAAATGCGAGGCAAACTTGCGGTGAACTTTGATGTCTGTAGGAACAGCGGCCGGGAACACCTGGCCGACGGCCCG
>JASHZU010000321.1 GCA_030042375.1 Verrucomicrobiia bacterium | reverse complement strand
GATGTAAGTGACGTTGGCCTGCGCGGTGACGACGGGGAGATATTTCTCGACCTCAAGGCTGATGCCCTGGAACACGCCGATTTTCTCAAAAAGTTCCCGCTTGAAACAAAGGACCCGTTCTTCAGTAGCCATAGGGCGTCAATGTGGGTGAAGCGGCGTGGCGGGACGAGACAAAATTATTATTGTTGTGAACAAATTATTCACACCTCCTTGGCGGCGCAGCTCCCAACTTCGCTCTTGCAGAGCTTCTTTGTGCCGGGCAGCTTTGGGTAGTCAGGCGGGGATACGTTGATAATATGGTTTATACATCTATAAAACTGTCGCTGGCGACGATCTGTGTTTTGTTGGTGGCCGGTTGCGCTGTCTGGACAGGAGGCATTCCTTCTTCATATCGCCAGAATGGAAATTACCCGGTTGCGGCAAGCATTCATGGCGTAGAGGATGTGACATATTCCGACGATCTGAGGAAAACCATTATCAGCTGTACTCCAACCAATGAGATGGTGCTTGATACCAACACAACACACGGATGGATTATCCAAATTCCTCCCGCCCCGAAACAGCTGCTTTGCAATGAATTTTATGTTTTGCCAAAAGCTGCCCATTGGGACACTTCGGAGCGGATAGTATCTACGGATCAGACGACTTGCCTGAGGCAGTTTTTTGTGCCCAAAGGGGCGAAATATATTTCTGACAGTTGGGGGATGTTTCTTGATGACCCTATTGGTGAATATGAGATTGCCGTTTTTCTCGATGGAAAGCTCGCTGGGGACTTTAAATTTCGTATAGTACCAGCCAATCCGCCTGCGAAGGTGTTGCCTGACACCACACGCGAGTAACTTTAATGAACCGAGAAATGATGCCTGGCGCTACGCTCGTTCCATGTACTTGCCGGTGCGGGTATCCACTTTGATCTTCTCGCCGGTCTTGATGAAGAGCGGGGCCTGGACGGTAATACCCGTTTCGAGAACAATCGGTTTTTGGACGTTGCCCGAAGAATCGCCGCGGAGGCCTTCCGGCGCGTCCGACACGGTCAAAACCACACTGGGCGGGATTTCGACGGACACGGCTTTTTCTTCGACGAAAGTAATGGTGACCTGGCCGTTTTCGACCAGATAGTTCTTCGCATCGGCCACGAGTTCCGGCGGGAGCGTGACGGTTTCGTAGCTCTCGGGGTCGGTGAAAACATAGTCGGCGCCGTCCTTGTAACTGAATTCCATTTTCTTGGTGATCATCGGGACGGGCTCGATACGCTCGGTGGAGCTGAAGCGCACGTCCGAGGATTTGCCGGTGCGGATGCTGCGCAGGGTGGCCTGCACAAAGGCGCGCAGGTTGCCGGGGGTGCGATGCTGCATGTCGAGCACCACGGAGATATCGCCGTTATAATTAATCGCCATTCCGCGGCGAAGATCGTTTGCTGTAGCCATAAAATTAAAAATAAAGTCGCGCCGGATTTTGCGGAACGCGAGCCGATGAAAATACCAGAAATTGGGGTGAATGCAAGGCACAAAACAGAGGACAAAAGGCAGATGTCAGAAGCCGGAATGTTGATGCGCGCAAGTAAAATAATCTGCGAAAATCAGGGAAATTTGCAAAAACTCGCGTTTTCCCTGAAAAGAGCGGGTTTCTGTCAATAAGTAGTGCTTGACGGATACAATAGTTTGTGTGACACTACGGCTCAACCACAATTAGTCGTGGTTCTATGCGTTGTCCAAAATGCGGTTGCCAGGAAGACAAGGTGATTGATTCGCGCGCATCGCGCGAGGGGGCGACGATTCGCCGACGGCGCGAGTGCGAGAAGTGCCAGCATCGCTTCACGACATATGAGGAAGTCGAACACGAAGGGCTTATGGTTTTAAAACGGGACGGTCGGCGCGAGGAGTTCTCACGGGAAAAACTTCTGGCCGGTATTAAAAAGGCCTGCCAAAAACGGCCCGTTGCCCTCAAAGCCATGGATGACCTGGTGGACCACGTAGTGGCCGCGGTGACGGGAAAATTTGATAGCGAAGTGCCCGGCGATTTTATTGGTAAAATGGTTATGGACGGCCTGCGCGGGCTGGATGAAGTGGCGTACGTCCGTTTCGCCAGCGTGTATCGCCGGTTTCAGGAAGCAACGGATTTTGTTCAAGAAGTCAAAAAATTGGAGGCTGCCAAATGATTGCTCTAAGTTCCAACTGCCTGTTTTTTCAATTGGCCAACGGCGAAAGCGTGCCCTGTTCCGCGGAAATGATTTGCGTGGAAGTGATCGGCAGCACGGACTGCCTGGTGGACCCCGAGATGTTGCGCCATGCTGCAGCGTCGGTTTTTCATTATTTCAAGAATGACCTCGAGCGCGAAACCGTCACGGTGGGAGAATTTGCCGGCGCGCTGGAGAAAGTCCTGCGCACCCTGGGCTTCACGATTTATACGGACCGCCTCGGCCGGGAAATTATGGAATCAGACCTTGGCCTGCTCGCGGGCGAAGCGGGCGCGGGCCTGGAGCTTTATTTTTTCCCCCGGTTGCGCGATGAACTGCGACTGCAATTGCGGCATTCGCCGCGATTGGTACGGTTCCGGGGCCTGCGCCGGTGTGTGAAGCAAATGACCCGGGCACGGCGT
>JASHZU010000320.1 GCA_030042375.1 Verrucomicrobiia bacterium | reverse complement strand
TGAGCCCGGCTTCGAATCGTTCTTTTCCCAGGGCTGTCACTTCGGCCCGCACGCCGCGGCGATCGGAGGGATCATCGATTCGCTTTACCAAACCCTCTTTTTCAAGGCGGTCCACCAATTGGGTAATGTTTGAGCGCACACATGTCAGTTTAGCTGCCAATTCGCTCAGGCTCATGGGTTGCCCTTCGGCGACCATTACCGACAGCGCCGAGAACTTCGGCGCCGAAAGATCCACGGTGGCCAATGCCTCATCGAGCTGATGCTCAAGGGCGTGTGCCACTTGTATCAATGGATAAACCACTGAATTATTCATATATGGACAATATAGGCGACATAGTATTCTGTCAAATGAAAGATTTATAGGTCTTAAAACTCCTTCGTGCTGCCAATCGGCATCAGGTGCCGAATTCCAGCCTTGTATCCGAGCCATCGGAGATTCAAACTTCAAAATAATTGTCACAATGGAAGAGCAGAAATCTAAATTCTTAGTGATGTTTTTCCTGCTTCTTGCGCTACTGTTTGTGCAGGGTGTGTCAGGTGCGAATCAGTCGGCTCAATGGGATCTTGACGGCCCGCGATACGATGAAGTCCTTTCAGCCCACCTTCGGGCGCAAGGTCCCTTTAGCAGATCAAATACTAACACTTTGTTGCTGAAGATGAGTTGGTTTTTATATCCGAATTGTGTTTTTGAAGACGATATCCAACAGGACGGGAAAGCGTTTGCTGCTTTAGTAACTCCTTTTGAGGTACAAGGCGGAGGAGGATTCAATTTTACGAAGCAGAAAATTACGGAAATAGAAGGGATTATAAATAGCTTGCCGCCTGCGCCTAAGAAACGGCCACCTCAAGAGAGGTGGTTGCTGGTATCAAGTATTCGATCCGGCAAATGGGTCACATTTATTTATGACCGGAGAGACGTTCCAATAGAGGTGGAAAAGTTATTTGAAACAACCGGGATGCACCTTGAATGGTCCTTGCCGACCATATATACCATTACGAATTTTACATGTCCTTCTTGTACATCCAAAAGCATATTGCAAGTCGCCGGCGAAGCATCGACGGTTGCCAGTTTTGGGTTAACTAGCGCAAAAATAACTAATATCCACAGCCGACAGGAATCCGTTGTTGGCAATCCTACATTTGACGTATTTCTTATGTGTGCGGCTGTATCATCTAATGGCCGATTTGTCGCATTTGGAGGAAGAGGGGTAATCTCCTTATTTGATTGTAAACTAAAAAAGAAAATCTGGGAAAACGTTACCACTGCTATTCCAATGCATCTTGCTATCGTTCAAAACAATAAAATGCTGATTGCTAGTTTCTCAAATGGAGATCTGGAGAAATGGGATTTGGCCAAAGGTCAAAAAAGTGGCTCACTTCAGGCCGATCCTTCTGGGATCGCAGCAATGGCGACTTCAAACGATGGCCGATTTCTTGCCATTGCATTTGGAAATGGGTTGGTTCGGGTATGGGATACCCTATCCAATAAATCTCCGAAATCATTTGAGAGTTCAAAAGGAATTTTATCTTTGGCGTTTTCGCCGGATAATCGCTATTTGGCGACATCAGTCTCCGATAGAAGCGGAGTACTTGAAATATGGGATTGGCTCTCAGGAAATAAAATATTAACTCGTAGAAACTATCACACCTCGATACCGGATCCTTTTGACTCTCTAGCATGGTCGCCTGACGGTAATCTTTTGGTTGCCAATGCTGGTGGCCAGGGACCTATAATTTTTGAGACAAAGACATGGATGCCATTAGCTGGTTGGGGAAAACATTATGTTAGCGGTGGAGGGCCAACGAGAGTGGCATTTTTGCCTGATGGAAGTTTGGTCGGTCAAAACGACACCGGTTCCTTAGAAATAATAGATGCCAAAACCCTTAAGGATTTCAAGAACCAGAACGCGGATGAAAATTAGGTCTATCGGCCTATTTAAAACACGTGCGTGCCGCCAATCGGCATCAGGTGCAGGTTCAGGCCTTTCGCCTTAAATTTTTCTTTGGTGACGGCGTGGTCAATTTTGATGGGTGGGAAAGTGTCATAGTGGACGCCGATGACTTCTTTGCATTCGAGCAGGTTGGCGGCACGGATGGCGTCGTCAGCATCCATGGTAAAACCACCGCCGATGCACAGGACGACGAATTTGAGTTTTGTCACTTCGCTGACGAGTTTCATGTCCAGGGTCAGGGCGGTATCGCCGGAGAAATAAAAATTACCTTCGGGCGATTCGATGACGAAGCTGCCGGGCGAGCCGCCGTATGAGCCATCGGGCAAACCGCTGGAATGAATGGCGTGCACAAATTTGGCACGGCCAAAGGGCAGGGTGCAACTGCCGCCGGGATTCAGGTGATGGACTTTCTTGACGCCTTGTTTACTCAGCCAATCGGCGACTTCGTAATTGGCAATGACGGGGGCACCGGTCTGTTCGGAAATATCGCAGGCATCGGCCAAATGATCATCATGGCCGTGTGAAACGAAGATGTAGTCGGCTTTGATTTTTTTGATATCGATCCCTTTGGCGAGCGGGTTGTGCCGGATGAAGGGGTCAAAGAGAAGATGTTTGCCGCCAATTTCGGCGGCGAAGCACGCATGGCCGTAGTAGGTGATTTTCATTCAATTCCTTTTTCCCTGTAGTCTTAACCAGCTTTCACCTTTAATCAAGTTTTTGGGCGGGGTTAAAAGCTACAATGGGCCGCGGATTTTTATTTTCATAAAAAATGTTGCGAAACTGAAATCGCAGGAGCCAGACTGCGGCGAGTCAGCAACGCATGAATGACCGATTCTTTTTCCGGGGCCAAATCGTTCCTCCGCCGCGCTCGTCTACATTTGGCGCGGTCCTTTTGATTCTGCTCATTCTTCTTTTTGGTTTATACCAAACCCATCCGTTTCCGGAATCCGTTCAACTCTGGGTGCCTTGCGTCATTCTATTATTGCTGCCGCTCTCTATCGCGTCGCGTTCCATTTACACCATTCATTTCAACATCTTCATCGTTTGTTATTATCTGATGCGGTTTTTTCCGCGCTTTCCGCTTTACCCTTTTAGCGACCTGACGTTTCTGTTGCTTTATGTTTATGTGGCGATGCTCATTCCAGCGTTGCGGGATTCCGTTGGCTGGCTGCGACCGGGAAAATTCAATGCCACGATTTGGACGTATGTGGTGGTTACGATTGTTGTTCCGATTATCGCTTTAATGTTATGGGTCCATTTCCTGAGTCCCAACCTCGGCCGCTACGCCAGCTCGGTGCCGCAATTTCCATTTTGGCTGATTGTACTCTATGCCGTGGCCAATGCGGCGTTCAACGCGGCGCTCGAAGAAACTGTCTGGCGCGGTGTCATGCTGGAAGCGCTGGACAGCGCACTGGGACCGGGCGTTTGGGCATTAGTTATCCAGGCCGTTTCATTTGGCGCGGCGCATTACCGCAACGGTTTTCCGAATGGCATCGTTGGCAGCGCCATGGCGGC
>JASHZU010000319.1 GCA_030042375.1 Verrucomicrobiia bacterium | reverse complement strand
ACCCAGCCACTTTTGAGCATGACCATGGCGGTGCTCAATCCCACCCCGCCGGGACATCCCGGCACGTTGGGAGGCAGTTCCGCAAATACAGAGATGTTCCTGGTAACCGGGTTATAGTCCATGATGGTGGTTCCGGTTCCCTGCAAGTTTGAGACGCGGTTGAAATCGTCCACCAACACGTCGTTTTCGTGAATTTTCCCGGCGGACACGGGGGCAACGATAAGCGCGTAGGGATTCAAATCGCCATTGTCCCCCACGGTGGAAGCCAGGGTTTGGTGACGGTGGATCGTTTCCAGAAAACCTTTTGGTTCTCGCGCTTCCACAACACCGGTCCCCAGCGCCAACATGAGGACCAGGACTAATTTTTTAGACTTCATCGTATGCATCTGTTCTCAACTCTTAGAATATTATATTAGCCCGCAAACCAAAGACAGCCTCATCTTTGATGCGCTGTCCCGGGGCATTGGGATTGGGAAGGCCGCCGCCGGGATTAAACACAAATTGAAAATCCGGCTGCAAATTGCACCAGGGTGTCAATTCATATTGATAGGTGACCTCGACAAATGTTTCACCGCTCTGGATGGGAACAGGAGAATCAGGATTATTAAAGTTGTAATCCCTCTCGGCATCGGCCACTCCGCTGCTCACCTGGGCGAAGCCCATGCCGATGCCAAAGGTGTCATCGTCGCGATTGGGAATCGGTTCATGGAAGGTGAATCCGGCGTTCATGCTGAAAGAAAGGTAATTGCGGTCCTGCAAAGGCGTTCCCATCGCCCGCGCGAAGAAGTTAATCGTTCGGTCGGCGTCCGGGTCTTTGGGATCGCTCCAAATCAATTGGTCCATCACTGCGTAGAAGGCGTAGTTGCCCCTCTGTTGCGCCGTGCTGTTGTAGCCGTTGTTCGCAAATTCCAGGGAGTCATACCAGCCGCCGATTTTATAAGTGCCCGAAAGCGAACTGGACTGATCGCCTGAAACCATCGCGCCAAGCGAGGGATAGGTGTATTGCAGTTCGGCAATCGCCAGGACACCGTCGAGGGGAAAGCTGACACCGTGCGGATTGGCCTGTTGCGGATCGGGATTGGTGTTTGGGGCGGGAGTGCCGCTGTACGCGCCTCCCAAAAAAGTGAGCGAATCAATGGGCCGCCCCCGCAGGCGGACCCCCAGGGCCGAGAGCGGATAGGCTGGGCCGCCGCCGGGCAGATCATACGAAGGTAGCGCAGGCCAGCCAAACATGGTGTTCACAAAGAGCAAAGCGTTCTGGCTCACCATAAATTCCTGGTCGAGGCTTTGCTGGCCGATTTTCACGTCCATGCGGTCTTCTTCGAGAAATTTCTGCTGGTACCAAAGCTCCCAAAGCCGCGTGGCGCGATCGGCCTCAATGCCGCTGGCGGTCTGGATGGTGTAAAGGTTGTCCTCGCTGAGATTACGGCCATGAATTTGCAGGCCGCTCACGTTGAATGTGCCGCCATACCAGTTGAACGCGCGCTGCGTATCCATCTGCAAAATCGCCTGGGTCAGGCCGTCATAAGCGGCCCCCCTGTTAACGCCGCCGGTGGGATTGCCCAGCACTTCGCTGGTTTCTGAAATGGCCAGCGACACACCATATTTGCTGAGCCAGGGACGAAGCCCCCACATGTCCCCCAACAAATAGCCGCTGTGCGACAGGCCATTTAAGAACCCCAGTGGCGTGATCGTTTCGTTGGTGTTGGATTCAAATGAGGAGGCGGTCAATCCCGGGGGCGTGGCCAGGGCGCGGGAGGAAAGCAGCGCGCCCAGGCCGGCAGCCAGGCAAACAATGCCAATTTTTTTGCGCAGGAGTCTAAATGCAATGCAGCTCATTCGCCCGCTAAACTACCCGAATTGAAAAAGATATGCTTCCGGTGGCTTGCTATTTTCTATCGGTAGATTGCTGTCAAAAATAATGTACCTATTGGGCAGTTATGCATTTACCATCTTCTCAATATCTGATGAAAATGACCCAGCGGATTGCCTAAGAGCGGCCAGTGTTTTGCACAGCCGTTTATGCCGAATCAAAAGTAGGTTTCTCCCGCCAAAATGGTCAGTCACGGGGTATAAAGGTGTTCCATGGGATGGACTTCGTTTTGACAGGCCAAATCTGTTTGCTTACGCTGGCGACATGGCAAGAAAATTAACTGCAAAAGCATTGCACGTTAAAGCGAAAATATTCAGCCATACAAAGAGCCTTTCAATCGATCGGCTTTCACTTGCTCTGGTCATTCTGTTGGTTTTTGCATGCCCGTTGGTCCGATCTCAAAGCATTCCGCAACCTCGCACCAGGACAGAATTCGTCGCCGCGATGGCCAAGATTAAAGAAGGCATGACTGCAAAAGAGGTTTTGGACATCCTCGGGAAGCCGGACGACATCCGCACACAGTTCGACCCGGGCGGAATTAGTCGCGTGCACACCAAAGAAATCTGGTGCTATGGTGCCAACGCGCACCTGAGCTTCCCGACACTCGGATGCGTTTACATGGATGAAGACGGCCAGGCCCAGGAAGCGTTCGGTGGCGAGGGACAACCACCCCCATCGAATATGTTCACGGAGGACCAATTGCGTGATCTCCTCCGGCTGCTCGACACGACACCCGCCCTTGAGGGCTACTCCTACAACCCGCTTCCCGTCATCCGAATCGTAAACACACTCCAACCGTTAGGGAAAGAGAAAGCTTTAGCTGCAATTGGGGAATACATTCGTGTTTCAGGTGGGTGGGATTTTGAAAACCCTCATGAGGGAATGTTCCTTGTCCTCAGGGTTTTGTTCGACGTACCGGATAACATTGATCCCGATCAGGCCGGCGGATTCGGGGCACCTTGGCCATGCGGGCCAAAGGATCCTCACCGGATACCGCGCTTCCCGATAGCGTTGGTTGATGATATTCCCTTGATGCTGGTAAGCGGATACGAACTGGAAGGAATGCCGACTCCCATGAGTGATGTTTTGATGTTTTTTCGCGTCAATGGCCAACTTCGCCCGAAGCCATTAGTACCCAGCAACGATCCTCTTTCCGCTATCGTACATTTGATGAATTCCAGGCAATGGATTTATGCAGATACAAACCTGCAGGCCCCTTACGGAATATCTTTTGGGAGTGTGGAAGACAGTGAGCGCGAAAAATCTATGCTCATGGAGCAGTTGCTTCGGCTCATTGACTCTGTATATCGCCTGCCGACGGACGCAAGTGGAAATCGCCTGCCATGCGGAGAGCCACCGGAACCCGCCTGGCAAAAAGTCGTCTCCGGAGTCTCTGCCCTTAAAATTAGATGGGACCGGCAACAAAACATGTTTGTGTTTCGGAATGGAATGGCTTTGCCCCAGCCGGAAAAAAAGATTTACCGGCGGCAAATTTGGAAATTCACCAGCCCGGGCCTGGAGGATGCAGAACTTGTCCTTGAACGGAAGAGCGATTCCTGGGTGGACGCAACCTTGAGCTGTTCCGAAAAATCTGGAGACGCGCTCCGGCCTGCCACGCTGCTTCTTTTCGATAACAAGGAAGCGGCGGCGCCTTTGGAGACGTACACTTTTACGAATATAATGGGCGCTGACTGCGGCCTGGTCACGGGTTGGTATCTTGGATTGAAGCCCGGTTCCGAAGTGACGGCAAAACTTTTCATCCCGGGTTATTCCACAAACTCGAGCCCTGTTTTGACGCCATAGGCAATCGGCGTTGGCTCCAGTGCGGTGTTAGGCGTCATGATCGGCCATGCGTATGCTAGAAAAAAGCGGTATTGACTACCTTCCTTTCTCAGTGGCATCAGGGTAAAAATGCCCGAATGATTGTTCAGCAATCATCGGCCGTTGCCATTGTCCCTAAAGGACGCTCGATAATAGCCAGCATCACGCGTGCGTGCTTTAGTGCTGGGTGTTATGGCATAAAAATAATAAGTCCCGTAGGGACGGCAGAATTCCGCCAAACTTTCGCGTCCATGCCGTCTGCCTTGGCCCCTTTGCCCGCCAATTCTCACCATAAATCAACTCCCGCTTACCCCAAATCAACAGTTGATTTAGGGTTAGAACCATTGATTTGGGTTGAGAATGCGCTGCTAACGCCCCCGCCGCCGGGCCGGCCACGCTCGATTTGCCCAATAAAGGCGCGTGAATTGAACCGTACAAACCAAATACATACCAATACATACCAATTTTTTTCATTCACCTCTT
>JASHZU010000318.1 GCA_030042375.1 Verrucomicrobiia bacterium | reverse complement strand
ATTCGGTTGCTAACGAACAATCCCAAGAAAGTCGTTGGCTTGGAAGGTTACGGCCTGAAGATTACCCAACAGGTTCCCATCCGCATCAAAGCTAATCCCCACAACGAGCGTTACCTCAAAGTGAAACGGGAGAAGATGGGGCACCTTTTATAAAGAGGTTGATGGATGAGGGTTGATTGTTGATGGTGGCAAACAGCAATGTATATGTCGCCTATGGAGGTCAACAAGGTCTACACTGCTGATAATCAATAACTTAAAGGTCAACACGAAGGTCAACATTTTCCGAAAAGGGTCTACAGTATTGATAGTCAACGGCTTAAAGGCCAACATTATCGTTACCGCGTTTCTTTGACTGTTGGGATGACGGGCCGGACGTGTACTTTTGGGATTGATACAGCCCTTTCAGGATTGTTCAAATGGAGGCGTGACTCCCGTAACCGAACGAAAATTACATGCGCTGGTATTGCGGCTGGGAGTTTTGTTGATGGCCTGCCTGTTGGGGCACGCCATCTTTCAATTTTTAGAAGGCGAACGGATTGGCTATTGGCTGAAACGAGACGCGGAACAGGGCATCGCCACCATAACCAAGGAGCGTGAGCATGACGTGGTAGAATACAAATATAATGTGGACGGCCAAAATTATACCGGCATCAGCCAGCGGAATTGGGACAACGAGAAATATCGTGATGTGGGCGTGGGCCAGGAATCTATCATGTTCTATTCGTCGTCCCACCCGTGGCTGTCATCGCTGCAAACACCGCAGTTCCCAACGACCGGAACGATTTTCCTGTTGATAGCGTCTCCGTTCGAATGCCTGCTGTTGTTTTGGGCTATCCTTCCCGGTCCGATCTTGCTGGCGATGGTCGACAAGAAGAAATAGCGCTAAAGTGGCGTGAGCACGAATGTCCGAAGGGCGATTTGAAACCATTCCACGCCAGGTCAGGATTCGGGCGATAGATTAACTGTGACTGCGATTTCCGTGCCTCCGCCTGGTTGACTGTCCAAAGACAGGTTCCCGGCCAGGACCTTCGCGCGTTCACGAATTCCGACAAGGCCAAAGTGGCCGTTTTTTGATCCATTCGGGCCGTGAGGATCAAATCCACGACCATTGTCGCGAATTCGAAGCCGCAGCTCTTTGGCGGTATATTCCAGCGCTACTTCCACCTCGGTCGGGTCGGCGTGTTTCACCGCATTGGTGACGGCTTCCTCAGAAATTCGCAGGAGATTATCTTCAATGCCGGGCGTCAATTGGCGTTCGGCGCCACGGGTCGTGAAACGCAACGCGATGCTGGTATTCTGCAAAGCCCGCTCACATGCCCTCTTTAAAGCCGCAGGGAAATCTCCGAGTTCCGCCAGGGAAGGGGAGCGCAATCCCCAAACGGACCGGCGGGCTTCGGTCAAGTATTCATCCGATTGCTCAAGGATTTTTTGCAGTTGCTCCCTGGTAGAGGCGAGTGACGGAGGAAGGCTGCTGGCCATCGCTTCCAGCTTCATTCCGATTCCGGTGAAGCCTTGCAGCAAGGTGTCGTGAAGATCGCGTGCCACGCGGTTGCGCTCCGCGATGACCGCCGTCTCGCGACTCTGCCGCGATAACCGCATCAGTTGCATGGCCAGCATCGCTTGATGGGTCATCGCGTGGGTCAATTCGATTTCTTCCTGCCGAAACTCCCGTATCTGCGCGAAGCGTATGCCAAACATGCCAATGACCTTTCCGGAGAAAATCATGGGCACGGAGAGTGATGCCCTGACTCCACGGGCAAGAAGGCCCTCGATGGTTTTTTGGACATGGACATTGGCTGCCGGACTCCATAGCCCATTGTGCCACGGACCGTTTGCATTCATCACTTCGCGCACCTTTAACGGGTTAACATCACTCTCGCCAATAACAGAATAAACGCATCGTTCCCCTGTGTGGAAAAATTCTGCCCAGACAGAGTCGTCTTTGAGCTCGGGACCCAGTGGCAGGGGTTGAGTTTCCTCCCGCGACGGGATCCGCAACCGGTCATCTTCGAACATGGCCGCCAGTTCCAATCGGCTGGCTTTGTCGTTCACCTCCCATACGCTAACACTGTGCGCGGCCAATTGCCGGCAGACGATGGATAAAACGTGCTGCAAAAATTTTTCCGGCTCCGAATCGCGTGACAACGAGACTAATGCCTCTTGCAGCGCCTCCAACTGTCCACGCGCCAGGTGTTCCGAGAGACGGAGGGCTTCCTCTGCCCGTTTGCGATCTGCCTTCTCCCGGGCTTCACGCATAGCGCGCTTGACCGCAGGCCCCAGTTTGTCCAAACGGGTCTTTAAGACGTAATCAGTGGCGCCGGTCTTGAGCGCTTCAATGGCGACCTCTTCGCCCAACGTCCCGGAAACAAATATAAACGGCAGATCGGGCGAGTACTGCAGCGCAATTTTGAGCGCGGAGAATCCGTCAAACGAGGGCAGCGTGTAATCTGCCAGGATGAGGTCGAAGCTTCCTTGCCTCAGCGCAGCAGTAAAGTCCTCTTCCTTTTCGAACCTGGTGAGTTCGCTCCGGATTCCTTCTTTTTCAAGGGCAGCCTGCACGAGTTTGGTGTCCTTGGGATCATCTTCCAGGTGCAGAACTCGAAGTGGAGGATTCATTGATGGTCTAGCTCTTTCGGATGCTGCCGGGGGGAGGCTCGTTAATCACCGCCCAAAACGCGCCCAACTCCTTCACGGCGTTTACGAACTGGTGGAAGTCAACCGGCTTAACGACATAGGCATTCACCCCTAACTTATAAGTCGCCACCAGGTCACGCTCTTCTTTTGAGGAAGTCAGGACGACGACCGGGGTCATCTTCAGTTTTTCATCGGCCCGGATTTGCTGGAGGACTTCAATACCATTGACCTTTGGCAATTTCAGGTCGAGCAGGATCACGGCAGGATTGCCAATCTCCCGCGCCTGAAAAGCGCCCCGGCGATAGAGGTAGTCGAGAGCCTCTTCCCCGTCATGCGCGACCACGACTTCGTTGGCCAGGTTGTATTCCGCAAGTCCGGAAAGGGTAAGCTTCACGTCCTTGGGATCATCTTCGACCAGCAGGATGCGTTTTAGTGAACTCATATTTAGTGTACTCATAGATTGGTTTTTCCTGATTCCGGCAGCGCCACATAAAAGGTAGCGCCGCTATCAACAATGCTTTCCGCCCACACCCGGCCGCCGTGCCGGAAGGCAATCCGTTGGACGGTGGCGAGCCCAATGCCGGTGCCTTCGAACGCCTCCTGCGAGTGGAGACGTTGGAAAACACCGAACAACTTATCCTTATACCGCATGTCGAA
The DNA here is from genome assembly GCA_030042375.1 of Verrucomicrobiia bacterium. The sequence goes on along the minus strand of JASHZU010000318.1, from coordinate 5,486 downwards.
ACCGACGCCGTTGTCTTTGACAAACACAACGACTTCATTGGGCCTGCCGTTGAGCGAACCGATTTCAATTTCTGCGTGGGAGCGCGTCTGCGTGAATTTCACCGCATTGGAGATCAGGTTCACGAAAAGCAGCCGGAGCATGGAAGCATCTCCATAACAGGCGGGCAGCGCTCCGACCCGCCAGGTAACGTTTCTGTCTTTGATGTCCTGCCTGGCATCGTTGACGACCTGCTCTACGAGCCGCTGCAATTCGACAGTGGCGTTTTGCGCCTCGGTCCGGCCGATGCGGGAAAAGGCGAGGAGATCGTCAATCAAACTGCCCATGCGTTTGGCTGAATCGAGGATCATAGCAATGTCTTCCCGGCTTGAATCATCGAGCACAGGACCAGCGTGCTTCTGCAACATCTGCGTGAACCCGGCGATGTGGCGAATTGGCGCGCGGAGATCGTGGGAGACTGAATAAGCGAAGGCTTCCAGTTCTTTGTTGGCGCTTCGCAATTGTTCCGATTGTTTATCCAATTCTACGTTGAGTATTCGACGTTCTTTCACTTCAGCTTCAAGTTTGTCGCGAGAATGACGGAGGTCGTGTTCGACCCTTCGACGAGTGGTCCCAAACCCACTAACCAGCAAAGCGAAGAGTATGAAAGCGACAAAGCGCGGGGCATCAGCGGGCGTTATATAGATGCTATAAAGCGGCTCGATAAAAAAGTAGTCGTAGGCGAAGCCTGATAGAAAAAAGGCGAGAATGGCCGGCCCAAGCCCCGCATACCAGGCCGATATTGCGATAGCCAACAAGAACAAGGTATTGGCCACGCCTTCAACGTTGATGTGACAGAGTCTTGCGAGAAGACTGATGCCAAGAGCTGCGGAAACCGAGAGAATCGCGAGGCCATAACGTTGAAGCGCCGAGAAGGTGTGAGGCGGTGGCCCCTTCTGTGGCCGGATGCCTAGGCTTCTATCGCTACCCGCGTTGGCTGATGCTGCCGCATCGCCCGGCGAGGTGAAATGGTTGTCCTGCCTCAAAGCAGTGATTATGGCATTTTCACCAAATACTTTTGTAGCTGGTTTCATCAACAAATCGCTGCAAATAAATTAATCCACCGGCTGGCGTTCGCGGCAGACCAAAATTCGAACACAGTCTTTGGGTGTGACCTCATCAATATGGCTTTCAGTCTTAATAAAAAGAATGCAAAAAAGCAAGGATGAAACACGAAGAAACTGTTAAACCGATGTCTTTTCAATGCCACTAAAAGATATTAGCACCAAAACAACCCGAAGTAATTCACCCGATCGAGTCGGTGGCGGCCAACCCTTTCGGGTTATTGCACGCGGTTTAAATAAAGTGCTAGGCCAATTAAATCCAACTGAATCAATTGAGAGGCTGCGCCACCGGCGCGAGCCGTGTCTTTCCGTTTTGCGTTCGTCAATGATTGGCCAGCCGGAAAAACAAATTGCTTGTCGGGCAGGTAATGTTCACGTAATTCGTGCCATTGGATGTGGTGGGGCTGCCAGGGCAGGTTGTCCACCCAGCCGGTGCCGTCATATCGCTGTTTTGCTGGAGAGCGCAGCCCGGTACATTTTGCCAATAGACGGTGACCACGTTTCCTGAAAAGCTGATGTAAAGAGTTGGCGCGCCAGGCGCCTGCACGATCGAAATCAGGCTCCAAAATCCGCCCGTGATGGAGTAATTGCCGCCGGTCATGGCATCGCTTGCGTCCGGCTGGCCGATGGTCCCATTGATTTGATACGTCCCGCCGGCGCTCACGCCGCCGCCCCCGGCGACTTTATACCAGCTAAGGCTGTAATTCTGCGCATCTGCGGATAACACGACGCCAAAAAACGCCAGCGATACAATAAGAATCCGCACCTTGTTTCTGACTTCCAATTTTGAAGTTTTCATTGAATGTCCAATCGGATTGTTCATGGCGGCAGCTTTATCTTATGGTTGATCCACATGAACAAAAATTCCGAAGGAAACGGACGAATCAGGGTTGCGTCCCGCTGACTGTACAGTGACGGAATTGCTCGTCGTTACAAATTGGAATGTGCCGGCGCCGAACGAAGCGGCACTGTCCGAAGAGCCACTATTTGTCCATGACCCCCAGGTGCCCGGCGCGAACGTGGCGATGACTGCATTTGTGGATACAGCCTGCGAAAGTTTAATCGTGAAATAGTTGGAGTAGGTCTGCTGGTAAGCCGCGGAGGTGATAAAGCCCAGGAAAAAAGCGCGGTCGTGGCCCGCCAAAACCGCGTTGGTTGAGAGCACGCCGTTGGTCACGAGTGTCGGGATGCCGCCGAGCCACGGATTGGCGTTCGCCCACGCTGTCGCGCCACCGCTCGAAGTCAGGACTTGTCCCGCGGTGGAACCATTCGTCGAAATTGAAGCCGCCGTCAGATTGGTCACGACGAGATTGGTCACGACGGTAAAGATGCCGGTAAACGTGCCGCTCAAAGTGACCCCCGTTTCTGTGTTCGTCACGACGGCGGACGGCAGTCGCGCCAGCGGAACGGTGCCAGTCAGGTTGCCGGCGGGCACTGAAGTTAATGTGGCGCTCGGCACCGAGCCAATTAATTGCGACGCACTGAGATTCGTCAATCCGCCACCGTTGCCCGCAAAAGTAGAATTGGTGATGTAAGCGTTGGTGATGTTGATGCCCGAAACCACATTTGACGCCAACTCAGCGGTATTGGCCGTCGTCGCCGTTGTCGCAATAACCGCGGTCGTGGCGCTGCCTGCCGTGGTTGCGCTCGTGGCCGTCGCGGCGTTGCCGCTGATATTGATGGCCGCGGTGCCGGAACTCAAATTTGCTGGATTCAAATTTGTCAGGCCGCCGCCGTTGCCGGCGAAAATAGAATTAGTGATGAAAGCGTTGGTGATGCGGATGCCTGAAACCACATTTGACGCCAACTCAGCCGTGTTGGCTGTCGTCGCCGTTGTCGCAGTAACCGCTGTCGTGGCGCTGCCTGCCGAGATTGCGCTCGTGGCCGTCGCGGCATTGCCGCTGATGTTGATGGCCGCGGTGCCCGCGCTCAGGTTTGCCGGATTCAAGACGGTCAATCCACTACCGTTGCCGCTGAAGGCACCACCCAAGGTTACGCCGGTTTCTGTGTTCGTCAGGATGACTGAAGACAATTGCGTCATCTCAATGGTGCCTGTCAATTGGGACGCCGGCAGCGGGCCCAGCAAGTTACTTGCGGTGTTGGCCATTATTGCATAGGGGGTTGGCAGAATGGGCTGTCGCGGCGTCAATTCGGTAAAAGTGTTGCTTCCGGCGGGACTGACACTGATGTCCAGCCAGTAATCAGTCCCGGTGAACGTTCCAGTCCCGAAATCGATGGTTGTGGTAAATAAGCCGTTGCTTACTGCCGTGGCACTTTCCGTTACTGGCCCGGCAACGGCGGTGCCGCCGGCATTGGTCGTGTAAAGCGAGAATGTCAGGTCGTAATTTCCATTGGCGGGCGCGCCATTGTTTTGAAGCCGGCCCTGGTAGGCAAAGGCTGTGCCTTGCGCGCGTGCCGCCATGGTGACGAGCATCACGGCAATAAACATAAGTAATACCAATGTTTTTTTCATACGTATCCTACTTAACAGAAATACGCAGAAACGTGGTAAATTAGGGACACATTCGAGGATTTGAGGGGCGAACTGCACCCGGCCAGGGGCGAACTGGACAGGAAAATAAACGTTCCGAATCAGTTCTTCGGAACGAAACTAGGCGCCAGTTGGCGGAGCTGCTCCCGATAGCTGCGCGTGAGCGTGACGCGGCAATCGTTCTTGAGGGCCAGAGAATATTCGCCGTGAAACAGGGGATGCAATTCCTTGACGGATTCGATGTTTACGATGACCGAACGGCTGATGCGCACAAATCGGCCCGGGGGAAGCTTCTCTTCCAGCGTTCCAAGGGTCTCGCGCAGGATATGCGTCTCCTTGCCGGCGCAAAGCTTCACGTAATTGTCTGCCGCCTCAACCATGTCAATGTCGATTAGCCGTACGAAGACAATTCGGCCATTGGATTTGACGGCCAGTCGCTCAGGATACTTTGGCTCTCCTTTTAAACCTTGTATCAGGCTGTCGAGTTTCTGGCGGATATCGCCATTCTGGTGGCTTTGGATTTGCTGCCGTGCGCGCTGGACGGCGGAGCGCAACCGCGCCGGCTGGCAGGGTTTCACCACGTAGTCGAGCGCCTGCGCCTCAAATCCTTTTAAAGCACAATCGTCGCGCGCCGTCACAAAGACAATGATCGGGGTCTTTTCAGCCTTGATGCCTGCTACCACGCCGAAGCCATCCACTTCGGGCATTTGGACGTCCAGAAAAACCAGGTCCGGCGTTAGCCGATTGATCGCCTCGATCGCATCGCGGCCATTCGTCGCGGTGCCGATGATTTCAACGTCCGGCTCGAAACGCAGGATGTTGCGCAAGACAGCCAGGCCGGAAGACAGGTCGTCCACGAGCAGCGTCCGAATTTTCATCCCATCGGGCATAGGCACAACGCAATCCTCGCCATTTTCGATTTTGGATTCGCACATGGTTTCGTGCATATGCCTTTACAAGCAACTGTTATGCCTGCTGCAATTTGGGTTGGTCGGCGCAATTTATTCAATAGCAGGACTTTAGCTCTTGACCTCGCACAAACAGTTTGAGGTTTACGGCGGCGTGGCGCAATTTCGGCTGCGTGTGTGACGGAACTGGCAGTTGCCGAGGCGGGGACGAAGCTCCAAAGCCAGGCTCTAGGTGCCAGCATATTGAATCCAACTGAATCAATTTTTTTAGATGTTTACACAGCATAGTCGCTAACGCTCCAACGCTGGGCTGAATGATTGAACCACGTTGTGGTTCTTAATTGGTTCTGCGGCGTCTATTCCAAAATCCATTGGCAAAAATTCGTGAAATTCGTGCCCATCTGAAGTTTGAAATGAAAAAGTCTTGCCCGGTCAGCGAGCTTGTGAAATAATTCACAATCTATGGCGCACGTTAAATTGCATATTCCGGGTCCGGTCGAAGTGAGCGAAAAAACCTACAAGGCACTTTGCTCGCCGATGATCGGTCATCGCGGCCAGGGCTTCAAAGACCTGTACGCAAAAATCCAACCGCAACTCCAGCAGTTGCTCTCCACCAAACAACTGGTGTACCTGAGCACCTCCTCCGCATGGGGCGTGATGGAAGGCGCGATTCGCAATCTCGTGTCCAAAAAAGTTTTGAACTGCATGTGCGGCGCATTTTCGGACAAGTGGTTCGATGTGTCGAAGAAGTGCGGCAAGCAGGCGGACTCGATCCAGGTGGAATGGGGTTCGCCCATCCGCGCCGAGGCGATTGATAAAAAGCTCGCGACGGGCGAGTTCGACGCGCTGACAATCATCCATAACGAGACTTCCACGGGCGTGATGAGCCCGTTGGCGGAAATCGCCGCGCTCAAGAAAAAATATCCGGACGTGATGTTCATCGTGGACGCAGTCAGCTCCATGACAGCGGTGCCGCTGAAGTTCGA
>JASHZU010000317.1 GCA_030042375.1 Verrucomicrobiia bacterium | reverse complement strand
GGAAATCGTCGGCATGCGGGGGTCGTCCCAGCCGGTGACAATTTTCTCCTCAACCAACTGGAGCAATTTGCGTTTGCTCATCACCGTATAGCCGAGGCTCAGGCGCGCAAATTCGTATTGATGGGGCAGGGGACGCGGCAGGTCGAGGCTCTCTAAAATCCAATCATACAGTGCGCGGTGGACTTCAAATTCCAGCGTGCAAATCGAGTGCGTGATGCCTTCGATATAATCGCTCAGGCAATGCGCGAAATCGTACATGGGATAGATGACCCATTTTGCGCCGGTATGATGATGCCCGGTATGACGGATGCGATAGAGCAGGGGATCGCGCAGCCAGATGTTCGGCGAGGCGACATCAATCTTTGCGCGGAGCGAGCATTTGCCATCGGGAAATTCGCCGGCTTTCATGCGCGCGAAGAGGGCCAGATTTTCCTCCACGCTGCGATTGCGGTACGGGGATTCTTTGGCGTGGCGGCGGTATTCGTCCGTTTCCTCCGGCGTCAGGTCATCTACGTAGGCTTTGCCCTTTTTGATGAGTGCAACGGCGTACTCATAAAGTTGCTCGAAATAATCGGAGGCATAGAAAGGCTCAACCGCCACCGGTTTTGTTGTCGACGCGAGATAAAAATCCGGTTTGCCGTTGGAGGAAATGGTGTCGGGGGTTTTGCCTTTTTCTTTCATGCCCAGGTTGTCGTTGGCCCAGCCGGAGATGAGCCAGTTCACGTCCTCCCGGATGGAATCGACGTACTCGACGTCCTCCTTCGTGGGATTGGTATCGTCCATGCGGAGATTGCAGGTGCCGTTGAACTCATGCGCGATGCCGAAGTTCAAGCAAATGCTCTTGGCGTGGCCGATATGCAGGTAACCATTTGGCTCGGGCGGAAAGCGGGTGTGGATGCGCGGGTATTTTCGTTCGCTGAAATGTTTGGCAACAATATCGCGAATAAAATCCGACGGCGCCGGAGCGTCATTTTCAAGACTCATAAAGGCGTCAGGTTAACAAATTTGCGACTGAATGTCCAAGGGTGTCCGATGTGCCCTTGCGCTTATTAAATTCCGGTGCGAAGTTTCATCAAAGCAACGAAAGGAGCATTATGAATGCAAAGGTATTGGAAATTGGTGAAGCGTACTTGAACGCTTTAGATCGAAAGGATATTTCAAAAATTACTTCCCTGGTGGATCCAAACATCCATCTTAAAATGCCGATGGGCGAATTTTCCAACCGCAATGATTTTCTCATGGCGGTGCGGCGAATGCTGGCAAACTCAAATGGAGTCCACATCATTGCGAAGTTTGCTTCGGAAAACCAGGGGATGTTTATCTACGAGGTGTATTTCAATGAGCCGGTGGGAACGGTGAAAACGGCGTCGTTGATGACCGTTGAAGGTGATCAAATTAAAAGCATCGAGGTGTTTTTCGATGCCCGTCCGTTTGAGAGGGTATACAGCGCGCCGGGCGCACTGAAAAGGGCGGCGTGACTGAACCACCGTTAGTTGATGCCTGCTCCATGGGATGTAATGCCGGGCTTGACACTTTGCCCGGCAGTGTAAGATTGAAGGCCTATGGAGTTACAAATCACCAATAAGCTCGCCCTCGTTTCAGGTTCAACCAAAGGCATCGGCCTGGCCATTGCCACCGGCCTCGCGCGCGAAGGCGCCAAAGTCATTATCAATGGCCGGACGGAAAAATCCGTCGCGGACGCCGTGAAGAAGATTCGCAAGGCGATCCCGGAGGCAAAACTGGAAAAATTTGCCGGCGATTTATCGGACGCCGCCACGGCGGAGGAACTGGCCATGGAATTTCCCGACGTGGAAATCCTCGTCAACAACCTCGGCATCTTTGAGCCCAAACCGTTCGAGAAAATTCCCGATGACGATTGGCGGCGGTTTTTTGAGGTCAACGTCCTCAGCGGCGTCCGCTTGAGCCGGATCTTCCTCCCGCGGATGAAAGAGCGTAATTGGGGGCGCATTGTTTTCATCAGCAGCGAGAGCGGCATCCAGACTCCGTCGGAGATGATTCACTATGGCATGACCAAGACCGCGCAGCTTGCGGTGTCGCGCGGCATCGCGGAGATCTGCGCGGGCACGGGCGTGACCTGCAATGCCGTGCTGCCGGGTCCAACGCGTTCCGATGGTGTGGACGAATTTGTTAAACAATTGAGCGGCGGAAAACCGTTTGAGGAATTTGAAAAGGAATTTTTTCAGAACGTCCGGCCATCGTCCCTGATCAAACGTTTTGCCACACCGGAGGAAGTGGCTCATCTCGTCGTTTACGTTTGCAGCCCCTTATCGTCGGGCACCACGGGTTCGGCACTGCGCGTAGACGGCGGTGTGGTGAAGGCGTGTTTCTAAATTCAAATTGTTATGAACTATAAACTTCTTGGGAAATCAGGGTTGCGCGTTTCGGAGCTGTCTTTGGGCACTATGACGTTTGGGGAGGAATGGGGCTGGGGCTCGAGCAAAGAAGAAAGCCGCAAAATCTTCGACGCCTTTGCGGAAGCGGGCGGCAATTTCATTGATACCGCGGATGGTTATACCGATGGCACGAGTGAAAAAATGGTCGGCGAATTTGCGAAGTCCAATCGCGAATATTTTGTTATCGCGACCAAATACACGTTCAACGCGTTCAAACCGAATGACCCGAATGGCGGCGGCAATCATCGCAAGCATATGGTTGAGGCGGTGAACGCGTCGTTAAAACGTTTGAACATGGATTATGTGGACCTGCTGTGGATGCACGTCTGGGACGAGCTGACGCCGATCGAGGAAGTTATGCGCGCCTATGATGATTTGGTCCGGGCTGGGAAGGTCCTGTACATCGGCATTTCGGACGCGCCGGCCTGGTGGGTGGCCCGGGCGAACACGATTGCCGAGTTTCGCGGCTGGACGCAATTTACCAGCTTGCAGATTGAATACAGTCTTGTGGAGCGCACGCCGGAACGCGAATTGATGGGAATGGCGGAAGCGCTGGGCCTGACGGTAGCCGCGTGGTCGCCGCTGGCGAGCGGCTTGTTGACCGGCAAATACGCCAAGGCTTCGAAAGAGGAAAAACGGCTGGATAAAATGCCGCA
>JASHZU010000316.1 GCA_030042375.1 Verrucomicrobiia bacterium | reverse complement strand
GGTGTTTTCCCGCGCAACAAGACCAATGACGTGCCGGCGCAGATTGAAGCCCCGGCCAAGGTAAACGCCATCATTTCTCACTTCGCTGACGGGAATAGGATTGTTTACCTGAACATCAACGACAAGTTTCTCGGGCCGGATGGGAAAGTCCATGATGACATCATGCCCGACTTTTTGCATCCCAATGAACACGGCTACCAGATTTGGGCGGATGCCATGAATCCTACGCTGTACAAAATGATGGGGGTAGAAACGGACAGCAATGGCTTGCCCATAACGGGGGGCGCGGCAGGGCCGTAGTGCTACCGGAGCGGAGCGCGCCGTTTCCTGCTGTCCTGTTCAAATGCTTTGGCGGACCGCGCCAATGTTTCCGGCGTTCCGGCGTGCCATTTTCGCAAACGTAACTTACCGTTTTCTTTTTCCACGCGGATCATGCGTTGCGTCTGGATGACGCGAAAGAAGCCCGGCTTGGTTTTTTTCTCCAGGAACTGGATGGCGTCAGAAAGCGTTTGGCAGTGATCCAGGTGGATGATCGGTGACCATTGGAATTTGCCCTTTTTTCTGGCCCATTGTTCGATGGTGAAAAAGCCAAAGGGCATAAATCAAATTTTTTTATTTGGCGAGGGCCGTGGCAATGGCATTTGCTAAATCGTCGCCGCGCAAATTCTTGCCAATGATTTTTCCGTCTTTATCCAGCAGAAAGTTCATGGGAATAGCCTCAATTCCATATTGCATGGCCAGTTTATTGTTCCGACTCTGCCCATCGAAATATTCTGGCCAAGGCATATTGTTTTGTTTGATGAACGTCAACAGGGCCTGCTGGTCCTGATCCAGGCTGACGCCGATCACTTCAAAGCCCTGGCCATGATATTTCTGGTAGGCCGCGATAAGATTGGGGAGTTCGATGCGGCACGGGACACACCAGGTGGCCCAAAAATCCACCAGGACCACCTTGCCTTTGTATTGGGCGGGGGACAGCGGCTGGCCCATCACATCTTTTTCTGTGAAATTCGGGAAGGCCGTTCCGGTCACAAGCGTGGCCTGGATTTTGTCCTCTTCTGCTTCCTGGGCGAGCCGGTTTACGATGTTCGTGACAAATGCCGTGTCGGCATATTCAGTTTTAAGCTGCGTCATCAAGGCCTCCGCCTTATTGGTGTCGCCAATCACTTCCGCATAGAGCGCCGCTTTCATATATAAAATATTTGCGATAATATCCGTCTTTTCCCCTTTATGTTCAGCCAGCAATACATCGAACTGTTTGATATCGTCAGACAAGGCGGCTTCCGTTGTCTTGCCTGATTGAATATCGACTTTGATTTTGGCGACAAGGGCATTCAGTTCATTGGTGGGATTGCCAGCATTCTGGGCGGCTGCAGGCCAGCACGACAGGATTACAGCAAAAACAGTGAAAAAAAGCGTTTTTCTCATGGCGATAAACTTTGAACTCTATCAAATAAACACTTTTTACCTGTTGAATCCAAATAAAAAAAGCGCGGACTGAATGTCCGCGCCTTTTTTCCTTGGCGTGTCTCTTCAACTAATTCCACTAACGAAATCTTTATTGCGAGTTTTGTGCCAGACGGAAAAGTTTAAAAATAAAGGGGGAAATGGTTTGTGGCCCAAGTCTGTTCACGCATTTTGCACGATTCAATCCGTCAAAATGCAATCCCGCGCCGCATTAAGCCTTCTGCGCTTCCTTCGCCCAAGTGTCTTTTAGCGTGATGGTGCGATTGAAAACGAGTTTGGACAGTTGTGAATCTTTGTCCAAAGCAAAATAGCCCAGACGCTCAAATTGATAGCGCGACTCCGCCTGGGCATTCTTCAGGGATGGCTCGCATTTGGCGGTAATGACTTCGAGCGAATGTGGATTCAGGAACGCCTTGAAATCGCCCCCGGCATCCGGCTCGGGCACGGTGAAGAGCCGGTCATAAAGGCGCACTTCCGCATCAATGGCATGCGCGGCGCTGACCCAATGGATGGTGCCTTTGATTTTGCGGTTGGCGGTTGCGCCGCCGGTTTTGCTGTCCAGGTCGACGGTGCAGCGCAGTTCTATGATGTTCCCGCTCGCGTCTTTGATTACGTCGTCGCACTTGATGATATAGGCATATTTCAATCGCACTTCGCCGCCGGGTTTGAGCCGGAAAAATTTCGGCGGCGCGGTTTCCATGAAATCGTTGCGGTCAATGTACAATTCGCGACTGAACGGAATCGTTCTCATTCCCGCGCCTTCGTTTTCGGGGTTGTTGACGGCCTGCAATTGCTCCTCTTTGCCTTCGGGATAATTCGTGAGCACAACTTTAATGGGCCGCAACACCGCCAGCCGGCGCAGAGCGCGCTTGTTCAAATCTTCGCGAATGGCGTGTTCCAGCACAGCCACATCGGTGACGCCATTGTATTTCGTGATGCCAATATTATAGGCAAAGGCGCGCAACGCCTCGGCAGGCACACCGCGACGGCGGATGCCAGAAATTGTCGGCATGCGCGGGTCGTCCCAGCCGGTGACGATTTTCTCCTCAACAAGCTGGAGCAATTTGCGTTTGCTCATGACTGTATAGCCGAGGCTCAGGCGTGCAAATTCGTATTGATGGGGCAGGGGACGCGGCAGGTCCAGGCTCTCCAAAATCCAATCATACAGCGCACGGTGGACTTCAAATTCCAGCGTGCAAATCGAATGCGTGATGCCTTCGATATAATCGCTCAGGCAATGCGCGAAATCGTACATGGGATAGATGACCCATTTCGCGCCGGTATGATGATGCCCGGTATGACGGATGCGATAGAGCAGGGGATCGCGCAGCCAGATGTTCGGCGA
>JASHZU010000315.1 GCA_030042375.1 Verrucomicrobiia bacterium | reverse complement strand
GACGTTTTAATGGGAATTCGTTCGTGGAGTTATGATGCGTCGAATAATCCGCCGAGCGTAGTCACTCAGGACCCTTATGGCGGCCAGCTCTGGGCGTTTCCGGCGATGCTGGCCCCGAATTCATCGGGGTTTGACCTGTATTATCCCAATTCGTGGGACACGAATGGGACACCGCCGATTGGCGGGTTCAACACGGGAGCGGCGCTGCCAATAACGGGGGCCTTGCCTTTGGCGGTGGGGGCGAATGACATCCTGATAGCGGATTTTGATGAGACGAATTATCCGGCCGGCTGGGTGACGACGGGAAATGCGTTCGGAACAGGACCGATCCAGGGGGGAAGCTGGCCCGGCCAGTCTCCGCCGGTGGAGGGATTTTTGGGCGCCGCTTGCGTGAACACTTATCGCGGCAGTGATAGTTTTACCGGCACGTTGACGTCGCCGCCATTCACTATCCAGAAGCAATACATTGAATTGCTAACCGGGGGCGGCGAGGATTTGACGAACGATGCAGTGTGGCTGGTGATCAGCAACCAGGTGGTGTTCCGCGCGGCGGGGCAGGATTCAGGCAACCTGAACTGGAGCACGTGGGATGTCTCCGCGTACGAGGGCCAAACGGCGCAGATCGAGATTGTGGATACGACGACGGGCGGGTGGGGGCATGTAATGTGTTCGTGGATTGTGGCTACGGACAATGGCAGCAACCCGGCGGGACGTTATACAAGCACTTATACCGCCGCGCAATCGGTAGTGACCGGCTGGAGCGATTGGGGCTTCCAGTTTGAGCTGCCCGGCACAAACGGAAATTCGATACAGATTACGATGGCGCGAGGTGTGCCGTTTGTGTGGACGACCTATACGGGAGTGAACCCAGCCATTAACATCGGGAGCAGCACGCTTTATGATACGAACGGCAATGCGATTTCCTTGGTGAGCGGCAGTAATTTTGTGGCGAGCGCATTTTCATTTAATTACCAGGGCGGCAACTATGGTGTTTTTGCGCCGGACAATACGACTTTCGACGTGGCGGGAACGACCATCACGGCGCAATTATCGGGCACGAATAATTATCTCGTGTTTGGATTGCTGCCGGCGCAAAGCAACCTGGACGAGTTCGCCCAATACGCCTATGCCGAAGTGACGAACACGGTGATGAATTGGGTTTATGACCGGACGAACGGGATGGTGGATACGACCTGGACGCTGGCGACATCGCCGTTGCAGGGCGGGGAGACGAATACGTTACAAGGTTGGCTCCCGCATCATTATCGCACGACGCAGAACCAACTGTTTTTCAAGCCTTACACGTACCTGACCCCGCGCGGCATCATGAAGGTGGCGGCGGGAAACCAATTCCAAATCAATTTTACGTTTCATGGAATCGCGCCGGTATTGCCGGCGCCGCATACCAATGGATTGCCGAATGATTACGTCCAGAACTGGATGCAAACGTATGTGCAGAATTTTGCCAACGCGGGGCATCCGACGGGGGATGATACTTACGGCGCGGGAAAAGATTTTGGGGTCACGGCGCAGTATATGACGTTCGCCCAGCAGATGGGCATGACCTCGGCAGAGCAGCAATTGCAATCGGCGATCGAGGCGCGATTCGACGATTGGTACACTTACACACCGGGAAAGACCACGCACTTTTTTGCGGAGTATACGAATTGGCCGGCGTTGATCGGGTTCGATGTTAGCTATGGTTCGCAAGCGTTCAACGATAACCATTTCCACTACGGCTATTTTATGGTGGCGACGGCGCTAACAGGCATGACCGACCCGGCCTGGCTTTCGCAATACGGGCCGATGGCGAAGCTGGTGGCGAAACAGTATGCCAATTGGGACCGGTCGGACACCAACTTCCCGCTGTTCCGGACTTTTGATATTTGGGAGGGGCATTCATGGGCGGGGGGTACGAGCAGCGCAGGGGGAGAAAACCAGGAGTCTTCTTCCGAAGCGATGAATTCGTGGGTAGGCATCTTCCTGATGGGTAATGCGCTCAACGATGACGAGATGACGGCCGCAGGAGCGATGGGTTACTGCATGGAATCCGCCTCGGTAAACGAATATTGGCAGGATATTTACCAGACGAATTTCCCGCCCACGTACGGCAAATCGATGAACGGAATCCTCGGCGCCAGTTCGCTGGCGTTTGCAACGTATTTTGACGGTGATCCGGCGTGGGTTTATGCCATCCAAATGGTGCCGCAGAATCACTGGAACAATTATCTGGTCCGGAACCCGGCCTACGCTTTCTTTCAATACAGCAATATGTGGAACGACCGGCTCACCTGGCAGCCGCAGTGGTCCAACAACGTGGCGTATGCCAGCGGCACATGGGTGCTGTACAATGGATATATCTGGAGCGCGAATGATAATGTTGCCGCGGGCCAGGCGCCGCCGAGTTTTACGAACACAAACTGGAGCGAGCAGGCGGATGTTTCGACTTCCACGCCCCAGGATTTGGGAGCGTACCCGGGCAATTATATTTTGACATGGGAAGCGATGTTTGATCCCGACGATGCCGCGGCGCAGTTCGAGGCCAGTTATCTGACGAACGGGCCAATTACGAGTGATGGGACTTACTCGGGGATTAGTTATTACCTCATCCAGGCGTTGCGCGGATTGGGGGTACAGGACACAAACGACTACACCGATATTCCGAC
>JASHZU010000314.1 GCA_030042375.1 Verrucomicrobiia bacterium | reverse complement strand
TCAGCACATGCACCGTTATGATGGTTCGGAGCAACTGCCAGAGCATCTCGCGAATTACCGAGGCCCGCGTGGCATAATAAGTCGACAGTAATTTGAACGCCGAATCCAGCTTCCCGGACTGTTCCCCAGCCGAGAGCAGCGCCACGTCAAATTCCGGCATCCATCCCTGTACGCGCGCCATGCTATCGCTGAACGTCAGCCCATTATGCAAATGCCCGATGATACCAAGGATGGTTTTGCGCGAAGCACGAAGTGAGTTATTGCTCGCGGCCATTTCCAGCGTCTGGATCAACGGCACGCCTGCCGTGATCATCGAACCCAACTGATGGTAAAGTTCGGCGCGCCGGGTCAGTTGCCCAGGAGAGAAAGTCATTTACCGCAAGTTAAAAATGAAAGATGCAAAATGAAAGCGCAATCGTGCGCCGCATCTTTCAGCTTTAACTCAGGCGATGCTGTCGAGGGCCGTCTTGAAGTCGCGTTTGCCGCGCGCCCCCATCATCTGGTTGACCACCTGGCCGTTCTTGAAGAAAAGCAACGTTGGAATGGCACGAATGCCATACTGGCTGGCCAGCTCCTGCTGCTCATCCGTATTAATCTTGCCGATTTTGACCTTGCCGCTGTATTCGGTGGCCAGTTCATCCAGCAGCGGCGCAATCATCTTGCAGGGCCCGCACCACTCGGCCCAAAAATCCACCAGCACCGGTTGCGGCGATTGCAAAACCTCTTTGGCAAAATTTTCCTGGGTCAGCGTGACAATCAAAGGCGAAGCCATAAGCAAATAAAACGTTTGCGGAGAGCCTTAGCTGTTTTGAACTGCGCTGTTCAGCATCAGCATCATCCAAACCGTGGTGCCAATAGCAGCCAGAGCGGCCACTGCCGCCGTGATGGCCAGGATAGTATCAACGGGGCTTAGCGTTGGTACGGCAACCGGGATGGGTGCGCGCTGCGCCGCAGGCGCGGGACGCGCCGCTGGCGCTGCCGCTGCGACCGGTGCGGCTGTCGTCGTGCGTGGCGCGGCCACTGGGGCAGCCGCTCCAGGGGGACGCGGGGCAACGCCTGGCGCCGGGAGGCCTCCGGGGGCTCCCGTAGGACCGCCGGGCGGCAGTGTCGGCAATTTGATCGTCGGCGCCGCAGAGGGTTTCGGCGGTAAAGTGATACGGACGGTCTCTTTTTTCGGTTGGACCTTGCCCGTAGATTTCTTCATGGGCGTCACCGGAGCGCCGGGTACGCCGGGAGGAGGAGGAGGTTGCGGATTATCGGCCATATGCTTTCAATTCAAAATAAGTCCGGCGGGCAAACTGTCAAATCAAATCCCCAATCATTTTCAGATTTCTTTTCACACATCGGCCGAGGGCATTTTTTCTCAATGCCGCAAAAATGCGGGCCGGCAGCAATTCACCAGCCCGCTGCAAAAGGGAGCCGCGTGAACTTAGCGACGTTCGCGACGCTCGCCGCGATAATCGCCACGGTCGCCGCCACCGCGTGAGTCGCGGTTGCCGCTACCGCCGCTGAAACGCGCCGGACGATCTTCACGAGGGCGCGCCACATTCACTGTGATGGGGCGACCCTGGAATTCCTTGTTGTGAAACTGGTCTATTGCCTTTTGAGCTTCTTCCGCGGATCCATATTCAACAAAGGCGAAGCCGCGTGACTTGCCGGTCATCTTGTCGAGCATGAGGTTTACGGAAGTTACCGCGCCCGCCTGGGCGAAGTAGTCCTGCAGGTCATTTTCTCCAGTTTGATACGAGAGATTACCTACAAACAGTCTGGTCGGATTCATAATACACTACGCCTGTTCAAAGAAACACGTGGGAGGTCTGCTACGGGCAGGATCACTGAATGTCATTTTCGGTTCGGTTTCGGACAATCTGTCTTATTTGACACCAACAACGTTCATCGTTGAACGAAGCGTCACCGTTTTAGCATAACCCCATCTAAAGTCAAATAAAATGATTAAGAATTTTCGCGTTATCCCATTTAAAATTGTAAAGAATTTTTCGTCATTAATTAAACGTTGTAATAACTAGTACTTTTGACTTTTGACAAGTTTTGGCTAACTGCCTCTCTCACTGTATTTTTCTGTTCTGATTTGCGTTGAAATTTTCTCCCGCTCCAGACAAAAATCCATCATGAAATTTTTCCTGTCCTGCTCCCTTGTTTTGACTTCCCTCATCAATGTGGTTGGCGCCGACTGGCCCGCCAAGGTCTTCGCACCCTATATGTATATTGGCGCTGGCGACCACTTCCAACTCACGAAATGCGACGACGCCTGCGGCCAGAAATTTTACACCATCGCTTTCATCATTGCCGGCCCGGACGGCAAGCAGCCCGCCTGGGACGGGCGCTGGCCCATGGAGGAAAACCGTTACCTCGGCCAGATTAATGCCATTCGCAGTCGCGGCGGCGATGTGATTGTTTCTTTCGGCGGCGAAGCGGGCACGGAAATCGCCATCGCCGAAACCAATCTGCCCGCCCTCGAAACTAAATATCAATCCATCATTGATCGCTATAAATTGACCTGGCTCGACTTCGATATCGAAGGCGATGCCCTGGACAAAACCGCCGCGAACCAGCGGCGCAATGCCGCCCTCGCCGAACTTCAGGCAAAAAATCCCGGCCTTATCATTTCCTACACGTTGCCTGTGGATCCCAACGGCATTTCTGACGAATCAAAAAATCTTCTCATCGATGCCGTGGCGAAAGGTGTCAAAGTCCATTCCGCCAATGTCATGACCATGGACTTCGGCTCGCATTTCTCTAAAGGTAAAAAGATGAGCGATGTCTCCATCGCTAGTGCACTCAAGGCCTATGAACAATGTCAGGCCATTTCGCCCGATATCCAAATCGGCCTTACCCCTATGATTGGACAGAACGACGAGCACGGCGAAGTTTTTACACGGGCCGATGCCACGGCATTGCTGCAATGGGCTCAAACTAAGCCATGGATCTGCAGCATGTCATTTTGGGCCGTCAACCGTGACACCGGGCATCTCGGCAAAGACAAGACCGGCAATGACACCAGCGGCATCCTGCAAAAGCCCTGGGAATATACGACCATCTTTAAGCCCTTTACTTCGGTGCAGTAGCCTGCCGCGGCCCTTCTCTGGCAGCATCTGGCCAATAAATGCATTCATTTTTGGCTTTCGTTTTTTTCAAAAACGTAATAATTAAGCTCTTAGGATTTAAGGAACCGAGATGATAACGAGTACCAACGGTCATGCATTTAAAAGAAACCTTTCGGGTAAACTTGTAAATTATTTGTCGGTCAGCGGCCTCGAATTGGCCCCCATTCCTGCGGCTGCCCGCCCTGTTATCGGCGTGCTGGAAGGCACTGGAATCGGCCCGGCCATCATTGCCGCCACGTTGCAAGTTCTCAAAGCCGTCGAAACCGTTGCCAACCTGAAATTTGATGTCCAGTTTGGCGGCCTGATTGGGGAGGACGCCCTTCGGGAACACGGCCAATGGCTGCCGGACGAGACGCGGCAATTTTGCGCTGATATTTTTCATCACCGTGGCGCTATTCTCAGCGGGCCGGGTGGTGGCCGCTACGTTTATGATTTGCGCCGCCATTTCGATCTCTTTTGCAAATTTGTTCCAGTCCGCCCGCCCGTAGAACTCGCCCGCGCCGGGAGAATCGCCCCGCAGTTCCTCAAAGGCGTGGATATGCTTATCATCCGCGATAACATCGGGGGCGTTTACCAGGGTGAATGGAAAGAGCGCATCACCGACCAGGGGCGCGTGGCGGAACATTCGTTTCACTACCGGGAACACGATGTGCGCCGGCTCATCGAAGTCGCTGCCCGCGCGGCGGCGTGCCGCAAAGGATATTTCCATGTCATCGTCAAGGACGGCGGCATCCCCGGTGTCACGGCGCTCTGGCGTGATATTGGGATCGCCGTCGCCAACAGCCACGGTCTCGAAGCGCGCTTCATGAACATTGACTACGCGGCTTATGAATTAATCCAGAACCCCGCCTCGTTCGATGTCATCGTCGCGCCAAATCTTTTCGGTGATATCATTGCGGACATCTGCGGCGTCCTGGTTTCGACGCGAGGCGTGACCTTCTCCGGAAATTTCGATCCGCGCGGCCACGGCGTTTATCAAACCAACCATGGATGCGCAATGAGTCTTGCCGGGCAGGATGTCGCCAATCCCGGTGGCCAAATCCTTTCGCTCGCTATGTTGCTCCGCGAAAGTTTCAGCCTGGATGCCGCCGCCACGCTCATGGAAAAATCCCTCGCCGCTGCCTGGCGTGCTGGATGGCGTACCGTGGACATTGCCGAGCCGGATTGCCAAATCGTCGGCACCCGTGCCATGGGGGAGAAAGTGGTCGAAGAGATCCTGCGCCGCTCCGCCGCTCCGCAGCTGGTATGAACGCGTCGCTGCTGCTGGTGGATCTGCAAAATGATTTTTTGGATTCGCCCGGCTTGCAGCCTGTTCCTGAAATTCTTATTCCCAAAACCGCTGCCCTCTTGCAGGGCTGCCGTTCCAGGAAAACGCCTGTGATTCATGTATGGACCTCTATTTCAGGGAAGGAAGACCGGCGTCTGCCCCATTGGAAAAAATTAAATCGTCGGATCTGTGTGGCCGGCACGCGCGGCCATCAAACCGCGCCGGCTCTTCAACCACAAAAGGATGAAGCCATCATCCACAAAACCGGCTTCAATGGCTTTGCCGGCGAAAAATTGGAAGCCATCCTGGAAGAATCGCGTTGCGATACGGTGATTGTGGCTGGACTTCATTTGCATACTTGTGTCCGTGCCATTGCCATGGAATGTCTCGAACGCGATCTTCGGGTCTTTATCTCCGAAGACGCTGTCGCCAGCAACGATCCCATTTTAGCCGCGGCCACGCGCCGTTGGTTGTCTGAACGCTGCGTGGAATTTCTTCCCGCCGGCGAAATTCTGCCGCTCTTGGACGGTAATCTCCCGGCCCCGCGTGTCCATCGCTCGCCGCGTGAAACAAAAAAAATCCTGTTTGAAATTCCCGTCGCTACCGAAAAAGAAATTGCTGCCGCAACTTTATCTGCCCGGATCACCTGGCAAAAATGGCGCGCCCAAAAAACGGATGCCCGCTGTCGGATTCTTGAAAAGGTTGCCGAATGGCTGGAAGCCTCCGCTTCAAAATTCGCCAGGCAAATGGCCATCGAAATCGGCAAGCCGCTTTCCCACGGAGCGGAAGAAGTCCGTCGTGTCGCCGCTAACATCCGCGATGTCATACGCCGTGCTACTGTGTTTGAAGCGCTTCAACAGGGCCATGCCGGCTCCGTCCGCCACGAGCCGCATGGTGTTGTCGCCCTGATTTCGCCATGGAACAATCCAGTGGCCATTCCCGTTGGCAAAATCGCCCCGGCGCTGATTTATGGCAATACGGTCGTTTGGAAACCCGCTCCTGCCGCCACGCATATCTCACAGGTCCTGCTGAAATTATTGCGGGACGCCAGTGTGCCCTCTGGTGCCGTGCAAATTGTGACCGGCGACCACGAGACCGCCCAAAAGCTCGCCGCGAATGAAGACATCAGCGCTGTTACTATTACCAGCTCAGCGGCCGCCGGCTATGCGATTCAGGAAATCTGTGCCCGCCGTTTTTTGCCGTTGCAGGCAGAGCTGAGCGGCAACAACGCCGCCATCGTCTGGGACGATGCCGACTTGCCGAAAGCCGCCGCGCAGGTCGCCTGGGGCGCGTTCGGTTTTGCCGGCCAGCGCTGCACCGCCAACCGCCGCGTGATTGTCAGCGCCGCCAATTTTAAAAAGTTCCTGCGCCATCTCAAAACCGCCGCCGAAAAATTATATTGGGACGATCCCCTGAAGAAATCCACTGACATCGGTCCGGTGATTCACACCGCCAAACGTGACGAACATTTGGCGCTGACTGAGTCTGCCCGGGCATCCGGCGCGGCCCATCGTGTTGACTTTCTTTTTGAAAAAGTGGCGCAGAAACCATTTATAAAAAAGGGCGCGTATGCTCAGCCCGCCATTATTTGTTGTGATGAGCCGGGACATCCGCTCGTGCAGGAGGAAACCATGAGCCCGCTGTTGGTTGTCCAGCGTGCCAAAGATTTCGACACCGCCTTGCGGCTTTGCAACGGCGTCAGGCACGGGCTGGCGGCGGCGTTGTTTAGCCACTCCACAAAATTGCAGCAAAAATTCCTCGCCGAAGCGCAGGCGGGAATCTTAAAAATTAACTCCACAACGGCAGGTGTGGACGTATCATTGCCCTTTGGCGGCTGGAAGGCGTCCGGTTATGGTCCGCCGGAACACGGCGAAGGCGACCAACTTTTTTATACGCGG
>JASHZU010000040.1 GCA_030042375.1 Verrucomicrobiia bacterium | reverse complement strand
TGCCGAAAATCGCCACCACCGGAACGCCCAGCGCCGCCCCCACATGCATCGGTCCGGTATCATTCGTCAAAAAGACGCGGCATAATTTCAAAAGCGCCATTAGTTCCCGTAACGACGTCTTGCCCGCCAAATTGAGAACGCCCTGCCCGCCAATCGCCGATTCAATTTGGTTTGTAAACTCCGCGTCATTTTTCCCGCCAAACAAAGCCCAGCTACAATTCGTCTTTTTCTGGATTTCCTTCGCTGCCGCAATAAACCTTTCAATCGGCCAGCGCTTGGCCGGCCCATACTCTGCGCCGGCATTTAGTCCAAAAACCGGACCCGAAATCTTCTCCCATCCAAATTTTTTCCCCGCAACCTCCACTTCCTCCGGCGTGACAGATAGTCTTGGAGGCAGCGGCTCAGGGCTCGCTCCCATCGCGGCGGCCAGGTGCAAATACTCATACGTCTGATGCGCCGACTTTGCAAATTCTAGCTTCCAGGCCCACGCGTGGGTTCCGGCTTCTGGATTCTTCCCAAGGAGTTCCCGTATTTCCTCCACCGACCGTTTCTGCATTTTCACCGCGCCCTCGCGCGGCGCAACCGTTTGTGTCAGGAAAAAATTCCGCCACGGACGCGCATAGCCAATTCGGCGTGGAATCCCGGCCAAAAAAACCTCAATCGCCGACCGCGGCGAATTCGGCAACACCAGTGCGGTATCAAATTTCCCCGTCCGCAATTTTTTTGCGACCGCAAAAACGCCCTCGCCCGGGCTGAAAGAAATCGCTTCATTCACCGCCGGATGGTTCAGCCATAGGTCCCGCAATTTCTCCGGCGTCAATATCGCAATATGCGAGCCGGGAAATTTTTCCCGCAACCGCATCAGCGCCGGCGTCGTCATCACCGCATCGCCCAGCCAGTTCGTTCCTCTGACCAGGATTCGGCGAGAGGCGGAGGCTGAAGAGGGATCTTCCATTCTCTATCCTCCATCCTCCGTTCTCGCAGGCCCATTATCCCCCTTCCACCGGCGATGCACCCAGAACCAGTTTGCCGGGTCGCGGCGAATTGCCTTCTCAAACGATCGGTTCACCTCGCGCATGATATCTTTACTGGTTCGCGGCGAACCATTTTCGTGCGTCTCAATTTTATCACCCAACTCCAACCGCCATTTCGCGAGGGCGATGCGGAAACAAAACGCCGTGTACAGTTCGCAGTGATAACGCAGCGCAAAAACCGCCGGCGCCAGTCCCGTATCGCAATCATGCCCGAAAAACGGCGCGCGCAGCCCGAGCGAACTCTGGTCGGCCAGCAACCCCAACATGATGTTGTTGCTGTTCATTGCCGCGCGGAGCAGCGGGCCGTCTGTGCGCCGCTCAAAAAAAAGGCAGCCCGATTTTTCGCGCAGCGTTTGCAGGAGCTGGTTCAGCTCCGGTTGTTTCAATGCGCGGTAAGTCGTCGCGCACTGGTAACCAGGCGCAATATTTTGACACCGCGCGTATAATTCAAAATTGCCAAAATGCCCGATGGCCATGACCATCCGGCGCGGCGGCTGAATTTGCTCTGGACGGTCAAACTCCACATAGGGACGCAGTTCTTCGATACTCATCGCGGCGGTTTTGATTGCGCAGCAATAATTTTCCCCGATGCGGCGGAAATTTTCCTTCGCCAGCGCCATGATTTCCTCCTCCGATTTTTCGCCGCCGAAACACATCCGCAAATTTTCCAGCGTCACGCGTCGGTGCCGCGCATCCAGATGGAATACCACCGCCCCGCCAAACCGGCCGAGGCGCGCCACCGTCGGCAGGGGCAATGCCTGCAACAGCGCGATTAAACCGCGGGCCAAATAATAAACGATAATCATTTCAAAGCCGGACTGTTAGAGCATCATTTGAAACAAATTTTCCGGACGCAATCCTGAAAGTCGTTTGCGCCGCTCACAATCTTGATTTCCACGCGCATGAAATAAATCGGCAGGTCGCGCCGGTCAATTTTCGGAAAGCGCACCGCGTCCTTCTGTGTTGTGATAATCACCTCTGCCTGCCGCTTTTTCCCGCGATTGATGGCGTTTA
The DNA here is from genome assembly GCA_030042375.1 of Verrucomicrobiia bacterium. The sequence goes on along the minus strand of JASHZU010000040.1, from coordinate 5,080 downwards.
AAACTTCCTGTTGGGTGAACCGGTGATGGTCGGCAAAACGCTTGGCATAAACCAGTTCTGCGCCCAGCGAAACCAGGCTGTGTTCGAAACTTTCTGGTTGTGCAATCCCGCTCAAGGACGCCACCTTCTTCCCGCGCAACAAATCCAGGGTCTTCCGCTCCCCCGTAAAAAGGTCCTCCAGGTAAAGCGGATGATGCACGCACTCGATGACCGCCGCTTCCGGGTTTAATTTGGCGATACGCTCGCGCAGCTCCGCCGTTTTCCCGTCGCTTTTCGTGATAAAAATCGTTTGCGCGCGCGACAGGTGCGACGGTGGCTCGCGCAATGTCCCGCGCGGCAACAAATGCTCATTGCCAAACGGCTGCTGCCGGTCCACCAAAACCACGTCGTGCCGGCGCCCCCGCAACTCCCAGTATTGATAGCCGTCGTCCAACAGCAGCGTATCGCAGCCGAATTTTTCAATCGCATAGCGCCCGCTTTTCACGCGGTCCTTGTCCACCAGCACCACCACGTCGCGCAGGTTGGACGCGAGCATGTACGGCTCATCGCCTGCCATTTCCGAATCCAGCAAAAGCGATTTTCCGTCCGACACAATGCGCGGCGGCGTCTGGTCATCCCGAAAGAGAATTTTGTTCAGCAGCCGTTCGTGAAATGGTTTTGGTTTTGAACGATAACCGCGCGAGAGGATTGCCACGTTTCGCCCGGCGTCGCGCAGCTCCCGCGCAAATTTTTCCACCACCGGCGTTTTTCCCGTTCCCCCCACCGTCAAATTTCCCACCGCAATCACCTGCACTCCCAGCGTCTTGTCCCGCAGGATGCGGACATTGTAAAGCCATTGGCGAATATTTATCGCCGCATGAAACAGTTTTGAAAAGAAGAACAATAAAACGCGGGTGACTTTGGCTTTGAAATCGTTTCTTTCCCCGGAAATCACTTCCAGGCCAAAAGTTTCGAGATTTTCCCACCAGGTCTGAAATGTTTCGCGCATCGCCCCCAATTGTGCCAAGCGGCGTTAATCCGGGCAATTTAACATTTTTTTCGTGCCTTTCGCGCCGTTTGCGGCTACACAGTCGCCGTGGCAAAACATCGCATCGGCATCATCGGCGGCACTGGCCTTTATAACATCGACGGCTTTACCAATCAAAAATGGGTCAAAGTTAAAACTCCCTTCGGACCACCCTCGGACGATTTTCTTTCCGGTAAACTCGCTGGGCGCGACGTCGTCTTTCTCGCGCGTCACGGGCGCGGTCATCGGATTTTGCCGAGTGAACTCAACCATCGCGCCAATATCTGGGCCATGAAAAAGCTTGGCGTGCAATGGATTCTCAGCGTGAGCGCTGTCGGCTCCCTCCAGGAAAAATATCAGCCGTGCCACATTATCTTGATTGATCAATTTCTCGACCGCACCAAGCAGTCCCTCAACCATACCTTTTTTGGCCGCGGCATTGTCGCGCACGTTGCCTTTGCCCACCCCGTTTGCGAAGAGCTGCGCAAGATTCTCCTGCAAACCGCCCGCGAATGCGGCGCCACTGCCCACAACGGCGGCACTTACGTTTGCATGGAAGGCCCCGCTTTCAGCACCCGCGCCGAATCGCTCACCAACCATCGCGCGGGCTACGACGTCATCGGCATGACCAACCTCGGCGAAGCCAAATGTGCCCGCGAAGCCGAAATCGCCTACGCCACCCTCGCTATGTCCACTGATTACGATTGCTGGAAGGAAGATGAGCACGTCACCCTGGAAATGATTATTGCCAACCTCCATCGTAACGCTGACATGGGCAAAAAAGTTGTCGCGGCTGCCATTTCAAAAATCCCTGCCGAACCCAACTGGCCATGTCATTCTGCCCTCAAAACGGCCATCATGACCGATAAAAAATTCTGGCCGAAGAAAACCGTTACTGCTCTGAGGCCTATTATCGGGAAATACCTCTAAGCCCCGCTTTTCAATTCTTGGCGCAACACGCAAACGTGATGTTCACGGTATTGCTTGCGTCTTCGCATGCCCGCGATATAGTCAAAGGATAACCAAGAGGTTTAGTATGGAGCATCCCGACACCAAGAATGACAGGCCACCTGAAGTCTCTCACGTGGTCGAGCATCTTTTCCGGCATGAAGCCGGCAAAATGGTCGCCATCTTAACCGGCATTTTCGGTCTTGATCATCTCACTCTTGCTGAAGATGTCGTGCAGGAGGCCCTCGCCCGGGCATTGCAAACCTGGCCCTTCTACGGCGTTCCGGAAAATCCCTCGGCGTGGATTATGCGTACGTCTCGAAACCTCGCCCTGGATGTCGTGCGCCGTGAAAAAGTTTTCCGCGATAAAGAACCCGAAATCATCCGCTTGATTGAAAGTTCCCAGCTGGATGGCCCCGTCTTTTCTGAGCAGGAAATCGCCGACGACCGCCTGCGCCTAATGTTCGTCTGCTGCCATCCCGCGATTCCGGCGGAGGCACAAGTCGCCCTTGCGCTAAAAACCCTTGGCGGCTTCAGCCCAAAAGAAATCGGCTATGCCTTTCTCACCACTGAAGCTGCCATTGCCAAGCGCTTGACCCGCGCCCGCCAAAAAATTCGCGAAGCCCGGATTCCTTTTGAAATTCCCGCCGGGGAAGAATTGTCGCGGCGATTGAGTGGCGTGCTGCAATCTCTCTATCTCCTTTTCAACGAAGGCTACAAAGCGTCGACCGGCGAGAAACTCATTCGAGAAGACATTTGTTCCGAAGCGATAAGACTGACCGGACTTTTGGTGCAACATCCCGCTGGAAATCGGCCCTCCGTTCACGCCCTGCTCGCGTTGATGCTCTTTAACGCCGCGCGCATTCCCTCGCGCATGGACAGTGAGGGCAATCTCCTGCGCCTTCAGGAACAGGATCGCGCGCGCTGGAACCAGCCGATGATTGCGCGCGCTATGTTCCACTTCAAACAATCGGCCGCAGGCAACGAAATCACCGAATATCACATCCAGGCTGGCATCGCCTCATGCCATTGTGCGGCCAGGGACTATGCTTCCACCGACTGGCGGCAAATCCTCGCGCTATATGACCTCCTGATGAAGTTTGATGGCTCCGCCATCATCGCCTTAAATCGCGCCGTGGCCATCGCCGAAGTCCACGGTCCTCAGGCTGGTATTGAAGCCGTCTCGGCCATCAAGAACCTCAAATCTCTTGGCTCCTATTATCTCCTCCACGCCGTACTCGGAGAATTCGAATCGCGATTAAATCATTCCGGCACGGCCGCCGGGCATTTTAAAAAAGCCCTTCAACTGGCTGAAATTAAATCCGAACAAGTGTTTCTCGCCAAACGACTTGAATCCTGCCGACAAAATCGCGAAAAAGTCCTCTTATAATTGTCCTGAATCGTGCCGGTCGTTCGTCATATCCATGAACGAACGATAATAAAACTTTAACCAAGGAAAAATATGAGTAAAAAAGCATCACCCGGCATTGTCTGGTTCGAAATTCCCGCGGACGACACGGCCCGCGCCAAAACCTTCTACAGCAAATTATTCGGCTGGAAAATTAATCCGATGCCCCATCTGGAAGAATACTTCCACATGGACACCGGCGGTCCGGATGCTTCGCCCGACGGTGGCATTTTAAAACGCATGCATCCGGCCCAAAACATTACCAGTTACGTCAGCGTACCTTCCATCACCAAATTTGCCGCCAAAATCGAAAAACTCGGCGGCAGCATCTGCAAACCTAAAACGGCCGTGCCCGGGATGGGCTATTTCGCCATCTGCAATGACACGGAAAACAATACCTTCGCCATCTGGGAAATGAATCCCAAAGCCAAATGATGTCCCAAACGCGCCTGCTTATTCGTCGTCCATTGAAACAACAAAACAATAACCGACAACCAAATCAAACCTATGAATGCTCAAAACAAAAACAAATATCTGTTCCTCTTCCGTGGCAACGACTGGTCTAAATGCCTGTCTCCGGAGGAAATGCAAAATGTCGCCAGCCAGTGGATGGCCTGGTTCAAACGGCTCTCCGAACAGGGCAAGGTTATCGGCGGCAACCCTTTGGATGGCGAAGGCAAGGTCGTTTCCGGCAAAAATGGTCGCACCATTTCCGACGGCCCATTTGCTGAATCCAAGGAAGCCATCGGCGGTTACTTCCTGCTCCGCGTGGATACCATGGAAGAAGCTGTCGCCATTGCCAAAGAATGCCCAGGTCTGCCTCATGGCGCCAAAGTCGAGGTCCGGCATATCGTGGATCAATGCCCAACGACAGGAGAACCTGTTCCACACGTGGAACTTGCGTCGGCCAGCTCCATAATTTAACTAATTAGTTAATCATTGCTTGCCGGGCGAGGTAAGATGTATAACCATTTAGTTAAATATTGTGAAAACAACCAACAATAATGCTCTCGTCCAGCCTTACCTTTTCTTTGAGGGACGTTGCGAAGAAGCCATCGAGTTCTATAAAAAAGCCCTCGGCGCGGAACAGCAGTTCCTGATGCGCTATAAAGAAAGCCCGGAGCAGTCGGGGCCCAGTCATCTGCCCCCCGGCTCCGAAAACAAAATCATGCATGCGCAAATCCGCATCGGCCAAACAGTGATAATGATGAGCGATGGTCTCTGCTCAGGAAAAAATGCATTTGCGGGTTTTTCACTCTCGATCAGCCTCTCTACTGAAGCCGAAGTCGAACGTGTCTTTAACGCCATGGCCGATGCCGGGCAGGTGCGGATGCCCCTGGCCAAAACGTTCTTCTCGCCCCGTTTCGGGATGGTCGCCGACCGCTTCGGCGTGGGCTGGATGGTTTTGGTCCAAACTCAACCCCGGCCCTGAACAAAATCAATAACAACAGCCTGCTATGCAAAAAATCACTCCTTTTCTTTGGTTTGACAACAATGCCGAGCAGGCTGTGAAGCTTTACACTTCTGTCTTCAAACGATCGAAAATTCTAAAAATCACTCGTTATTCAGACGCGGCTGCACAAGCCAGTGGCCGACCGGCCGGCTCTGTCATGACGATTGAATTCAAAATGGAGGGGCAAAAATTCGCCGCCCTCAATGGAGGCCCTTATTTTAAATTCACCGAGGCCGTGTCCTTCGTCGTTAACTGCCGCACACAG
>JASHZU010000313.1 GCA_030042375.1 Verrucomicrobiia bacterium | reverse complement strand
GACGTGGGCAAACGCATCGGTGACTGCCGTTTGCACCGGTTGTGGCTGGGCTGCCAATTTGGCCAGTCGTTTGTGGAAGAACATGCCGGCAAGACGCCCACGTGCTCGGGAACCACATTCGGAGATATCGCCGGCATCCGCGAGTACCTGGACGTGATGATTGCTACTATCATGCGCGCGCGCAACCTTGCCAAAATTTCCGGCGGCGACCAGGGCATCCATAATTATGTCCTGATTCGAAAATTGCTGGACAACATTGTGGTTCACGAAAACCGCCGCGGACCGGTTCTCACCATGGGTGCGATGCCCGAAAAAGATATCCGGACAAATGCCGAGGGTGAGGTCTTGAATGACAACGGCGAGCCGGCGCTGGTACTGCACCAATACGATCGCATTCCTGAGCTAAAAGAGCGTCTGCCGAAAAGCGTACGGTAGCTTGGGCCTTATGTTTTCCCGCACTGAATTGGTGCTAGCCTTGCCTGTGCACCGGCGGCATATTTGTAAAGATACATGTTTGATTTTTTGTTTAAAGTATGGGGCCTGGCCAAAAAGTACCGGCTGCGGTTGATTCTGGGCATTTTGGCGGGAATCTTGAGCGGTTTAACGCCGGCCTTATTGATGGGCACAATTGTCTTCGTCTATAACGTGGTTTTCCCCTCCACCCAGGCGCAGACAAACAACTCCTCAGTCAGTCATTTACCTCAGTTTGCGCAGCATTGGTTTAGCGAAGCCCAGGCGGCGCTGCAAACCGACGTGCGGGCGCATCCCTGGACCATCGCGGCACTGGTTGTTTCCATTCCCTTCATCATGTTAATGCGGGGACTATTGGGATATCTGAACGTGTATTGCCTGCAATGGGTCGCCACCCGTTCCGTGGCCGATTTACGCGCGAGGCTCTTCCGCCATCTGCTGGATTTGTCTGCTGGTTTCTACAACCAAACGTCGTCCGGCCAGTTGATTTCACGGGTTATCAATGACACCAACTCCCTGCAAATCATCCTCAGCAACTCCACGGCGGTGATCGTACGGGACCCGGTTACGCTCGTTTCAATCGTGAGTTATCTGTTGTGGACGCAATTCAAGCTGACGCTGATTACCGTTATCGTGATGCTGGCCTGCCTGGTTCCGATTATTATTTTCAACAAGAAAATCCGCCGTTCCAGCCGGGAAATGCAGTCGCGCTCAGCCGACCTGACCCAAATCATGACCGAAGCCTTTACCGGGTATCGCATGGTCAAAGCCTATAACCTGGAGGACATTGTCACGGACGATTTTAGAAAGGCCACGCTTGGCGCGGTCAGCCACTATATGCGGATTGTCCGCGCCAGCAATGTGACCGGGCCGCTCATTGAATTTTTCGGGGCCTGCGGCGTTGCGCTCCTGGTGGCATTTGTGATTTGCCAGCCTCATCCACCGGGAGATTTCATCGGCTTGATCGGCAGCGTTTTTTTCATGTATGCGCCCATCAAAAGCCTGACGATGTTGTATAACTGGCTTACGCAGGGGCGCGCGGCGAGTGAACGCGTTTTTGAACTTCTGGCCACGCCCAACACCGTGCCTGAACCGGCGCAGCCAAAGAAACTCGACGCCAATGGCGCGGACATTATTTTTGAAAATCTCAGTTTCAATTACGGCGATAAGCCGGTGCTGCAAAACATCAATCTGACGATCAAATCCGGGCGGCTGGTGGCACTCGTGGGCGCCAGCGGCGCGGGCAAAACCACCCTGGCGAACCTGCTCCTGCGTTTTTATGATCCACAACAGGGTGCCATTTGCATTGGCGGCCTGGATATTCGGACTGTTTCCACTCGCGATTTACGTAATCAAATCGCCGTGGTTTCGCAGGAAGTCATTTTGTTCAACGAAACCATTCGCCGGAACATCGAGCTGGGCCGGCCGGGCGCCTCGGATGAAGAAATCATCGCCGCCGCTCGCCATGCCTATGCTTATGATTTTGTCATGGAAAAACCGAAGGGCTTTGACACTCGTATCGGCGAGAAAGGCGTGATGCTTTCCGGCGGCCAGCGCCAGCGCATCGCCATTGCGCGCGCGGTGCTGCGCAATGCACCCATTCTCATCCTGGACGAAGCCACCAGCGCGCTGGACACGGAATCCGAGCGCGCAGTACAGGCTGCACTGGATGAATTGATGAAGGAACGCACTACGCTTTGCATCGCCCACCGGCTCTCGACGATTTTGCATGCGGATTTAATCGTGGTGCTCGACCAGGGACGCATCGTGGAAACGGGGCGGCACGAAGAACTTCTCCAGCGCGGCGGCGTTTATCAGAAGCTGTACCAGTTGCAATTCCAGAGCCGCGTGGCGGCCCAGCAACTGGCCTGATTATTCGCCGATAAAATGTAGCGCGACGCGGCGCGAATGCCCGCGCGTGCGGTGTTCCCACAAAAAGATTCCCTGCCAGGTGCCGAGCGTCATCGCGCCATTATGCACGGGAATGCCCAGGTTGACGGTGGTGAGCGCCGTGCGCACATGCGCGGGCATGTCGTCATCTCCTTCCAGCGTATGCTCGAAAATTTCGTCGCCGTCCGGCACCAGCCGCTCGAAAAATCGTTCAAAATCGCGTTGCACGTCCGGGCTGGCGTTTTCCTGGACTAACAGGGATGCCGAGGTATGCTGCAAATGGATGGTCAGCAGCCCTTCGCGAAATTTGTTTTGCGCAATCCACTGTGCCACTTCGCGTGTGAATTCATAAAGCCCGCGCCCGCGCGTGGAGATGGAGAGTTCGTGAAACGATTGGCGAAGCATGGGCAAACGCTAGGGCTGCGAATGCGCGCTGGCCTCGCTGAGCATTCTTTCCAAATCAGCGTTGGGCGGGACACCTGCGGCCAGCGCCTTTTCGTAATGCCACCGGGCCAGTTCGACCTCTGGCGGCTGCGCGCTCAGGTAGATGATGGCGAGATTTTTGTGCGCGTCGCCGTATTCAGGGTCAAGTTCTATCGCTTTGCGGAGGGCGGTTTCGGCCTGGGCGCGAAGTCCTTTTTGCGCCAGCGCGACGCCCAGGAAATTTTCGATCTGCGGGTTTTGCGGGTCGAGTTTGGCCGCGCGGTCCAGGGCGTCCA
>JASHZU010000312.1 GCA_030042375.1 Verrucomicrobiia bacterium | reverse complement strand
GCGTTCATGCCCAGATAATTTCCCTCGACGACATTGTTCACGGTATTGGAAATCCAAATGCCGTATTGGATGTTTCCAGAAATGACGTTGCGGCCGGCGGGATTGGCGCTGCCGATGATGTTGCCACTGGTGCTATTGCCGAGGAAGACGCCGCTGGCGGTATTGGGAACCGCGTTGCTGCCGGTGAAGTCGGTGCCGATGTAATTGCCGAGAACGACGTTGCCGGTGGTGTTCGAATCGGTGATGAAGACACCGTATTGCGCGTTGCCGGAAATGACGTTGCGTTGCGACGCGTTCGTGCCGCCGATGATGTTTCCGCTCGCGCCGGCGGCAATGAGGATTCCCTGATAAGCATTCGGCGCGGCATTGGTGCCAGTGGCGTCCAGGCCGAACCAGCAACCGGAAATGATGTTGTTGGTGGCATTGGCGTAGAGCAGCGTCAGGCCGTTCCAATCATAGCCAGAGAAGGAAAGGTTTTTGATTTGGTTGCTCGCGGAATAAATCAGGAAGGTGTCCGACGTGAAAGTTTCGGGAAGGATTTGCGAGGCGTCCACGAAGATGAGCGGGCGGCCGGCAAAACCGGGCTGCGTGGAGCCGTCAATGATGGTGCCGTTGACGACGAGCGGCGGCAACATGCCGGTGAGGTGGATATTATACACGCCGTTGCTGTAGCCGGGATCGCTCATGGGGATGTTGAAGCGGATGGTCGTGCCGGGATGATCGGTGGCGTAGTAAATCGCGGCGCGAAAACTGCCGGGCCCGACGTCGGAGGTGGTGGTCACGATATTAGTGAGCGGGACGACCGGCGGGCCATAGAGATAAGCGAGGGCCGCGCGGTCGCCGGGGCTGAGACAGAAGTTGCCCATGCGATATTGGTACTTCGGAAAATACGGCGGGTTGGGGACCTGGGTGGGGAGGACGCCGGGATTAATCGAGGCAAAATCCCAGCCCAAATGCATCACCGACTCGTAATCATAGTTCCCATACGGTTGTGTGGTGGGATCGACCGTGAAAAAAATGATGTTGGACGGCTCGTTCGTAATGTTGTTGGGCAGGACGGTAATGTACGTGGGCGCGTTGGTCCGGATATTTTCGTGATTGAACCCAAACGAATGGCCCATTTCGTGGCAGACCTGCGCGCGGCTGAGGCTGGAGATGGTGATGATTTGCGGGTTGTAGCTGCCGCCCGCGACGTAGTCAACGAAGTTGGTGTCGTAGGTGAAAAGGATCCAGTTGGTTTGCGTCGTGTGCGGGACGAATTGGACGTCGCCGGCCAGCGTCCATTCGTTCAAGGCGTTGAGGTAGGTCTGCTGTTCGGCGGCGCTCAGGATGTTGGAAAATTCATAATACACAACGCCGCCTGCCCAGGGGACGTTGGTGGGCGAAACGCCGGCGTAAAAATTCGCGGCGGAAACCGCCAGAGGAGCTGCGACAAAGAAAAATAACCACCAGCGCAAGCAGAGGCGGGTTATTGCACGACCAAGTCCGTTCGGCTTCTGAGTCACGGTTTGCACGGAAAAGCAGCGTTTTCTCGACCAACCGTATCATCCGCCAAATCTTGCCAAAAGTCACGTAATAAAGTGTGACAGAACGGTGCCAAAATTTTCTTCGAGAATATGAATTCTAACAGCTATTTTCGCGTAGCGACCGGCGCAGGAGAGAAAGGAATATGTACATACTCCTTAGTTACGAAATCACTATTCTTGTATTCTTCATGACAATCCATGCAATCCTGGATTTTGCCTCGTTCGGAGATTCGCGAAGCATCGCCTGCCAAGGTAAAAAATTCCCAGTCGCCGCATTCAGGATTATAACCAGCCTCCCGTTTGATCATTCCCGTGAACAATTCAGTTTTAGCGCCGGAAGCGTCCGAGAACTTTTCTTTCAATACGATGGTTCCTTCGGGAAAAACGCCAGCGCGCGTTAGCATAGCTGCTTCTCCTTCCGGCGAGACATAAACATGAACATACTTTTGAATATGCGGATCAGAAATTCCCAACACTTTTTCCTTTTGAGCTACACGCAGATCTTCAGGAGATGGCCCGACACAACGCATCGCCACAATTGGCTCCATTTGAACCGGGCTTTTGGTTATGCGTACAGCATTGGTCCTTTGCTGCACGAATTTAATCAGATCGTTGTCCGATGGGCCGGAATTGTCTGCCCAGGTCGTCACGATGGCAAAAAAGAAGGCGCAAAATAAAATTAGAAATTTCATTTTGCGCCTTTGGGCTGATTGCCAAATTTAGTCCGCGTATTTCACGCTACAGCCGTAGGGCTTGGTTTGCGAAACGGCGATGGGCTTGCCGGCAATCAAATCATCCACCGCTTCCTTGACGTAATTGCGCGCGGTCTTGGGGTCGTGGAATGGGTCCGGCTGGTTATCAATCGCGCCGTCATAGACGAGCGTGCCGCTCTTATCAATCACGAACATGTGCGGCGTGGTCAGCATGCCATAGAGATGGCCGACGGAGCCGGAGCTGTCATCGATCCATGCGGTGACTTCCATGTTTTCGCTGGCCATTTCCGCTTTGGCCTGGGCATCGGTGCGATGGCTGGGGTTATTGGGATTCACGGAATTGACGAGCAGCCAGACCACGCCCTTGGCGGCGAGGTCCTTCTGCAGGTCCTGCATCGCGCCGGTGCTGTATTGATTGTGGCAATACGGGCAATCGGAGTTGTAGGATTCGATGACGACAATCTTACCGGCGTAATCGCTCAGATGAACGGTTTTGCCGTTGATGTCCGTGGCCGTAAAATTTGGCGCGGGTTTGCCGATTTCTGCCGCGAACGCGCTCACGGCCAGCGCCATAATGGTCGATAAAACAGCTAGTTTTTTCATAAGTTTAATCAATTTGTTAATCCTCGTGTAAACTAACAGACTCTCCGGGACGCAATTTGGTTCAAAATTTGTTATCCAAAGTGCAACTATAACAGTTAAATCCGTTTTTCGTCGGCGTCAATATAATCCACAAAGGTTTTAACGTCGTCGCGATGGAGGATGCCGGATTGTTCCTTGCGCTTTTTCAGGCGAGCCGCAGCCTCGGGATCGTCGGCTTTGGGGCGGCTCAGGATGTCCTGCCAGACGGCTTCCCTTTCCGCGACAGATTTTTTGATGTTCTGGCGAATCCAATCACATACCTGGCCATCGGTCGTAGAATTTTTTACGACCTCAATCATCTGCTCATGCGTGACGCCGGCGGCTTTCAGCCAAAAGCCGTCAAAGCCCTTGCCTAAATTATCGGTGTAATCGGAATGCAATTTGCCGGCGAGGTGCAGGCGGATTTTATCAATGTAACGCGGCAGCCAGTGCCAGCCGCCCATCGTTTCGCGCGGGCTGCGCGGATAAATAATTTGGCTCATGACCTTAAGCGTTAAAGTTTTGAAAGGTTTTGTCAAAAGCAATCGGCAGGACGCAAGGGCACACGGTCGGCCCACCCCAATTGGGGGGCCGTCCACAATCCTTTCTCCTCGACACCCGGCAACGGCAATTGCCATGGTGGGCGGATGAAAAACCTTATCCTGACTGGCCTTTTTATTTTTGCCGCCTGCTCTTCCTTTGCCGATGGCTGGAAACTGGTTTGGTCAGACGAGTTCGACAAACCGGGCCCGCCGGATCCGGCCAAATGGAATTATGAAACAGGGTTTATCCGCAATCGTGAGGCGCAATATTACACCGAGCGTCCGGAAAACGCGCGGGTAGAAAACGGAATGCTGGTCATTGAAGCGCGAAAGGAGCAGTTCAAAAATCCGAATTACGATTCCACCGCGGACCCCGGCGACTGGAAGCGCAGCCGCGAATTTGCGGCTTACACTTCGGCCTGCCTCACGACACAAGAGCGGGTGAACTGGACCTACGGCCGCATGGAAGTTCGCGCCAAATTGCCGTCGGGCCGCGGCGTCTGGCCGGCGATCTGGATGCTGGGGACGAATATACCGGCCGTCGGCTGGCCGGATTGCGGCGAGATTGACCTCATGGAAATGGTCGGCTTCCGGCCCGATATGATATACGGCCACATTCACACGGAGGAATCCATCCGCACGAAAAAGGTGTATGACGGCACAGGAATAAAAGTTCCCGGGGCGTCCGATGGATTTCATGTTTATGCCATCGAATGGGACGCGAGCCATATTGATTTTTTTCTAGACAACCACAAATACTATACCTATCACAACCCCGGAAAAGGCGAAAGCTCGTGGCCGTTTGACCAGGGCCAGTATTTGATTTTGAACCTGGCAATCGGCGGGAATTGGGGCGGCCAAAAGGGCATCGACGACACGATTTTTCCGCAGCGATTTTATATCGATTACGTCCGGGTCTATCAGAAGCAGCCGTAACGGCTAAAAGATTATGAAAGAAAATCCGTCCGCGGCGCCGGCGGCGTCCGCGCGCGTTACTTCCATTGACGCGCTGCGCGGGTTCGTCATGTTCATGATGATATTCGTGAACGACCTCGCGGGCGCGCCGGACACGATTGTGCCGGACTGGATGGCGCATTTCAGCGACCGCCACGATCACGGCAGTGGTATGACGTTTGTGGACCTCGTCTTCCCGGGGTTTCTATTCATCGTCGGCATGTCCATCCTGTTTGCCTTGGGCCCGCGATTGAACAAAGGCGAGCCGTTATGGAAAATTTCCGGGCACATCGTTACCCGCACGCTCGCGCTGCTGGCGCTGGGCATCCTCATGGTGAACGGCGAGAGCGGCGGGTCGACTCTGTGGCATGCGATGATGTTTCTTTCCGGGATTTTGGCGTTCTGCGTGATTACGCCGCCCGGCGCCGGGCACAAACAATTCTGGAAAATTTTGAACCTATGCCTGCGCGCGCTCGGATTCGCGGGCATGTTGTATTGCGCGCTGTCGTATACGAGCAAACACGGCCATCCCATGCTGACGCTCAGCCCGCTGCATCTTCACGTCA
>JASHZU010000311.1 GCA_030042375.1 Verrucomicrobiia bacterium | reverse complement strand
GTAAGATTTTCCAGCGTGTCGTTGCGGGGGTTAACCACCCAGACAATTTCATCCATCGTCTTCAGCAATTCCCGCGACGTTTCGGCGATCGAGTCAATCTTTTGCGTCAAAGGCTCCCCTTTTTTTTTCATCCACCTGCACGCGCTCGCTCAGAAAAGAAATCTTCGTCAGCTTTGACCCGATTTCATCGTGCATGTCACGCGCGATGCGCATCCGTTCACGTTCGAGGGACTGTTGCTGCTCCAGGCGCGCCAGAGTGACCCGCAAACGGCGGTGCGATACCATGCGCACAATCCCTGCGATGAGCGCCACCGCCGTCAGGCCATAGAGGTAAAGGACCCAGGTTTGAAAATAGAATGGCGTGGGAACAACAAAGGCAAATGGCTCTGATGCCTCTATCCATCCCCCATCCGCGCCGCGCGCCTGTACCCGAAAACGATAGTGACCGTAGGGCAGATGCCCATAGCGGGCAAAACGATTGCCGGCATCGTCAGCCCAGTCTGCATCATTGCCCTCCAGCCGGTAGCGAAACTGGATTTCGTCAGGAGCAGAAAAGCCAAGTGCCGTATAATGAATTTCTAATGATTGCAAATGCACCGGCGCTTTGAAAGGCGCTTTGTTGGAAACCGAGCCTGACCATATGGCACCTTTCAACAGTGAAATGGGCGCTTGCCCGTTAAAGACGGTGCTCTCAATATAAACTGGAAAGGCATGCGGCATGATCCCCGAATTATGAGCGTCCACGTTCAAAACGCCATCCGACGTGGCAAACCAAAGCTCTCCGTCCGAGGAAAGAACGGCCCGTGTTCCGGAAGGAATGGATGGTGGCCCTGGAATGGTCTTTGACCTGGAGATGAACTCACACGCCAGTGGAATGTCTGCATTGGCGAGCGATTTACGCACGTCGCTGTTATTGACCCGATAAATTCCCGCTCCCGTGGCGAGCCATAAATTTTTTTCGTCGTCTTCTACTATTCCCGCCACATCGTCACTGGGCAGGCCATTCGTGCTGTTCCAATTCATGCCAGCACTGCCGGACAGGCAAGTCAATCCACCGCCCACTGTCCCAATCCAAAGTTGCCCTTGCTCCCCTTCGCACAAGGAGGTTACAGGGTTGTGCCCAATTACTCCCGATTGCAGATTGTTAAATCTTCCATTCGCTTCATACAAAATTTGGCCATCCCGGGTTCCCAGCCATAACCCGCCGGAACTTGAAGGGATCATTGCCGTTGCCGGTGACTCCGGTAATCCCTCCGCTGTGCCGAAGTGAGCCAGGTCATTTCCAGTGAAGTGATAAACGGAACCGGTGCCGGCGCTGAACCATATTCCTTCATCTGCATCACCGCACACAGCCCATACGTCGCCGCTCACGAGCCCATCTGCGGTTGTCAGGTGAATTTCACGGCCGTTTTGCAGACCGTACAACCCCCCGCCCAATGTCCCCGCCCAAACCGTGCCATCGCGAGTGACATATACAGACGAAACATAATTCTGGACGCCCAATGTGTCGCTATTTTCCACCGCATCAAACCTTCCCGATTCCCCCACAAACAAACCGCCCCGTTCCATGCCAACGTAAATGCGTCCGTTGGCATCCGACGTCATAGCGGTGACGATGCCATCAGGAAGTCCCTGTTCTGCACGGAGGACATAAACGGACTGCGGGCGCAATTGGATCAAGCCGCCGCCCGAGGTGCCCAGCCAGAGATTGCCTTCATCATCTTCGCAAATGGCCCGCACGTCATACGGCCAGCGATCTTTGTCCAAAATCACCGGCTGAAAGCGATTGTCTTCAAAACAAAACAGCCCGCGGCCGCTCGTACCAATCCACAGCCGCCCGTCCCAGCCCTCACACAAACTCCAGATGCGCACGGACGCGGATTCGGAACTGCGAAAATAATTGAAACGTTTGCCTTTGGCCAAATTGATGAGATAGGTGTCCCCAAACGCCCACAAGTTTCCCCGTCGGTCTTCGTAGGCGCCAAGATATTCCGGGCGGCGTCCCTGGCTTTCCGTTTGAAACGCATAAGGCACAATGTGACCGTTGATAAACCGGCACATGCCCACATGCGTGGTAATCCAGACGGTTCCCGATCGCGCCACGTTCACTCCGGAGACATAGGCGTCCGGCAAACCCTCGCGGACGGTGAAGGTTTCAAACACTTTGCCATCCCAAAGATTTAATCCTAACTTGCTTCCCACCCAGACCAATCCCTGGCTGTCCGCCGCCAGGCTGGTGATGCCTTCGTCAACGAGGTTTTGTTCTTTGGTAAAGTGTTGGATTTTGCCTTCAGCCATTTCGAACAAACCGTTCTGTTGCGTGCCTATCCACAGATATCCGTGGCTGTCCTCGCACAAGGCGGTGACGTGAACCGAATTGTTAGTGGAAACATTCAATGTAATCGTGGTAAATTTGACGCCGTCGAACCGCACCAGTCCCGCATCAGTTCCCACCCAGATAAAACCATCGCGAGTTTGAAGGATCGCGGTCACCGAATCAGACGGTAAACCATCAGCGGCATGCCACACATGCATGGCCGCGGCGCGTTCAGCCAGGTCGGAATTTGCCCCATCAGTCCGCAAAACCGGAAGCGCAAGCCAAGCCAAACACCAGGTCAGGCCGATATAGAATATTCGCTTCAAGATGAAACAGGCATCAGCCTACGCGAAATGCCCTTCACGTAAAGCCTGTCCATGACACATGTATTAAAGGCCGCAAACAAAGCGAAAACGCAAATCGCAAAATAGGGGAAAGCAATCGGGACTTTGTGCGGCGTTATCATGGTGCAAATAACACCATCGCAAGAAACATCTTAACTTCAATGTGGCATGAAATGGCCACATTGACATTGTTGGCACTATCGCCATGATCCTACTGATAACCATGAACCTTCGCCATTTCCTGCTAGCGCTGACCGGAGGCGCATTTTGGGTTTCCCCGGTTTCCCTTCATTCTCAACCACTGGATGAACCGCTCCCAATGGTCGGCACTGATGCACACGGCCACACCTACCCCGGCGCTACAATCCCCTTTGGCATGGTTCAACTCAGCCCCGACACACGCACTGAAGGATGGGACGCCTGTTCAGGCTACCATTATTCTGATTCCACCATTCTCGGCTTTGCACACACGCATTTGAGCGGGACCGGCGCTACCTGCCTGGGCGACATATTACTGATGCCGACGGTCGGCGACCTTCACCTCGATGCGGGCTCCCCGGGCGAAGGCTATGCTTCAACATTTTCCCATTCACAGGAAGAGGCTATCCCGGGCT
>JASHZU010000310.1 GCA_030042375.1 Verrucomicrobiia bacterium | reverse complement strand
AAAGAAGCTCGGCGCGCACCATTACATCGACAGCCAGTCGCAGGACCCGGCGGCGGAGTTGCAAAAATTCGGCGGCGCGAGGATCATTCTTGCCACCGTAACCGCCGGTGACGCGATGGCCGCAGTGCAGGGCGGCCTGGGGCTGAATGGCCAGTTGTTGATCGTCGGCGCAGCACAATCCATCACGATTTCGCCGATTGTTTTAATCTTGGGGCAGCGTTCGGTCAAAGGCTGGTATTCAGGCAACGCCTCGGATTCGCAGGATACGCTCAAGTTCAGCGTTCTCACCGGCGTGCGCTCGATGAATGAAATCTATCCGCTCGAACGCGTCGCCGAGGCCTACGAGCGAATGGCCAGTGGCAAAGCCCGGTTCCGTGCCGTGCTCACAATGGGCCAATGAGGCCTGCCGGTATCACCGTGAAGTGAATACCGAGCCCTGCCCTTTGGGCGGGCGTGCTGATTATTTTTACTTGGCTTTTAGCAGGCATCTTCTATAACAGCGTTTGAGAGGCTCAGTTTTCCGTGACGATCTCAACTGCAACCGAACCCGGCCGCATAGGTGCTTTCCCCTTGTGGCAGCGGGCAGTGTTGTACTGCGTGGCCTATTTTCTCTGCGCTGTCATTGGCAGCTATTTGTCCGCGCGTGGAGCCACTTATGTCAGTTTCTGGCTGCCGGCCGGCTTGTCAGTGGCGGTGCTGTTGTTAAACCCTACCCGGGACTGGCCATGGCTTGTGCTGGCCGCTTTTCCGGCCAATTTTCTTTTTGATGTTATCCACGGGACGAGGCTCGCGATGATTTTTTGTTTCTATTTCGCGAACGTTGCCGAATTCCTCATTGGTGCAGGACTCGTGCGAATGTTTGTCGGGGAATGCCCCCGATTGAAAACGCTCAAGGAATTTATCGGGCTGATGTTTTTTGGAGCGGCGGTCAATTCCGTGGTAAGCGCGGCCATTGGCGCAGCCACGTTGGTGCATTTTGGCATCAGCCACTCGTTTGTTGTTTCCTGGAAAGTCTGGTGGGGCAGTGATGTGATGGCGATCCTTGTCCTGACACCATTCATCCTGACGTGGTGTCCCCGGCCGAACGGCTGGCGTGATATTTTTAATCCTTCCGAAAAAATCGTGGAAGGGGTGGTGCTGTTTGCCGGGCTAAACGTTTACCTCTGGTATCTGCTGGTATGGGACCAGGGAATCGTATCACCCAATAAATCCCTGGCTGTTCTGTTTTTGCTGTGGACGGGGCTGCGTTTTGGCACGCATGGCGCGACCGCCGTGTGCATTTATATTGCGCTCGTCGTATCTTTTTTTACCTCGCAACCTTTTTTTGGTCTTCCGCCGGCACTCGTTTCCTCCAGTGAATTTGTCTTTGCATTGCAGACGGTTTTGGCCATGGCCGTCCTGGTTTCGCTGATTCCCGCGATTGTTTTGGGAGAGCGTGACCGGACGATGGCGAAATTGCGGGAAAGTGAGGAGCGTTATCATAATCTCACCGACGCCGCATTTGAAGGCATCGGCATCAGCGAAAACGGGCGCATCGTGGACGTGAACGAACAGATGCTCAAAATGTTCGGCTACGAACGGAACGAGATGATTGGCCGGCAAATTATCGATTTTGTTGCCCAGGAATCGCGTTCGGCCGTGGCCGATAACATCCGCACCGGCAGTGAAGAAATATACGAGCATCGGCTCCTGCGCAAGGACGGCAGTTCGCTTATTGTCGAAGCTCGGGCCAAAATGGTGCGCGTGGACGGCCGCATGCTGCGCATGAGCGCGTTGCGTGACGTTACCGCGCAAAAAAAAGTGGAGCAGGCATTGCGTGAATCGGAGGAAAAATTTTCCAAGGCGTTTCACACCAGCCCGGATTCGATGTCCATCACCGATTTGGAAACAGGCCGTTACCTCGAAGTCAACGAGGCCCACGAAAAGATTTTTGGCTTCACGCGGAAGGAATCCATTGGCCGTTCTCCCCTGGAACTGGGCATCCTGGAAAACAATGAAGCCCTTGAGCAGATGCGCCACTCCCTGAGCGAGCACGAACGTATCAGAAATCGCGAGGTCCAGGTACGGACGCGGGATGGCAGAATTTTGACGATATTGTATAGCGCGGAATCGATTGAACTGGGCGGCCGACCGTGTGTGTTGCGTGTGGTGCATGATATTACTGATCGCAAGCGCGCCGAAGAGGCGTTGCGCGAAAGTGAGCAGCGCTTCCGCAGTTATTTTGAATTGGCCTCAGTCGGGTTTGCCATTACCTCGCGGGAAAAGCGAATCCTCGCGGTGAATGACGAATATTGCCGCATCCTTGGTTATTCGCGGGAGGAACTGCTTCGAAAAACCTGGGCAGAACTAACTTATCTGGAAGACGTGGATACCAATAAAGTTTTGTTCGAGCAGGCGATGTCAGGAAAAATCGATGCCTATACCCTTAATAAGCGGTTGATCCGCAAAGACGGACAAATTATCCGCGCGACGATTTCGGCCCGTTGCGTGCGGCGGCCTGACGGTACGCCGGATTATTTTGTTAGTTTGCTGCTCGACATCACGGAACGCGAGGAAGCCATTGAGCGCGAACAACGCGCGCGCGCTGAGTACACGCTCCAGCTTATTGCTTCCCAGGAAGCCGAGCGCGAGCGCATCGCCGGCGAATTGCACGACAGCCTCGGTCAGAGCTTGTCCATTATTAAGAATCATGCGCAACTGGTGCTCCTGCAAAAAAGACTGGCGGCTGCCACGCGCAAGGAGGTCGAAATTATTAGCGATACGACGACTGTGGCCATTACCGAAATGCGACGGATTTCACAGGACCTGCATCCCTACCAGTTGGATCACCTGGGCCTGACGGGCGCTCTCAACGCCCTGGTAGAAAGCACCGGCAAAGCCAGCAGCATCAACTTTGAAACGAAATTCGATCTTGTGGACGATATTTTTCCGCACGAAGCCGCCGGGAGCCTGTACCGTGTCGTCCAGGAGGGTCTGAACAATATCCTGAAGCATTCGCAGGCAAAAAATTCCCGCATCCGGCTTGAACGCGACTCGCACGAAATGCGGTTGGTGATTGAAGATGATGGCATGGGCTTTGACCCAGACGAAAAGGCCAAGGGCATGGGATTGAAAAATATGGCCGAGCGAATGCGGATTCTCGGAGGGCAATGGAAGCTGGATGCCGCGCCGGGCAAAGGCGTGCGTATCGAAATAAACATTCCCATTTCTGCCAAACCGGAGTAAAACAGCGGTGGAACCCTGCGCGTATCGCGCAATTACCATGAAGCCCCGCACCAAAGTATTGATTGTGGATGACCATCCGTTGGTTCGGAAAGGGTTGAGCCAAGTCATCCGGGATGACCAGCATTTTGAATTAATCGGCGAAACCGGCGATGGTGAAATGGCGCTGCAATTGATCCAAAGCAATAAACCCCACGTCGCTGTCCTGGACATAAATCTGCCCGGCATGAGCGGCCTGGAAATTGCAAAAAAACTCCAGGCGGCGCATTCATCCACACGCGTGATTATCCTGACCATGCACAAGGAGGAGGAACTGTGCCACCGCGCCCTGGACCATGGGGTGATGGGTTTTGTTCTCAAGGAAAACGCCGTCGAAGAAATCGTCAAAGCCATCACCACCGTCGCCGGGGGCGAACATTATCTGAGCCCCTCCGTTTCCGGTTATCTGGTCAGCCGCCGGCACCGTGCCGAAGCGCTGGCCCGGGAAAAGCCAGGACTGGATGATTTAACGAAAGCCGAGCTGCGCATCCTGAAACTCATTTCCACAAAAAAGACCAGCCGGGAAATCGCCGCTGAGCTTTTCATTAGCCCCAGAACCGTCGAAGCGCACCGTGCCAATATTTGCTCGAAACTGCATTTGCACGGCAGCCATAGCCTGCTCCAATTCGCACTCGAAAATCGTTCTCACCTCTAAAATCTCTTACTTCGCCTAAGTAATTCTACCTAGAAAAATGGGTGGAAATGCGGATTCAAAATTATGTGGCGGTAACAATTTCGTAACAATGCATGCGCTTTATATTTGAGCAATTGCATGTGTACGAAATTATTGATTGTTGACGACCAGTCCAATGCTCGTGAATTGATCCGCAGCTTTTTGACGATCCCGGGAATGATGTTCCAGGAATGCGCCTCCGGTGCGGATGCCATCGCCGCCGTTCGTGACTTCCGCCCTCATTGGGTCACCATGGATGTGAAAATGCCCGGCCTGAACGGCTTTGAAACCATCAAAGGCATCAAGCAGGCGCACCCGGAAGCGCGCGTCATCATCGTCACCTCTTTCAACGAACCGCAATTCCGTGATCTCGCGCGTTCCGCTGGCGCGGTCGGCTTTATTCTGAAAGAAAATCTCCTGGCCCTGCGCCTGTTGCTGGAACGGGAAGCCAAAGACGCTGAGCGCAGCACTCCGGTTCCCGCCGCTCCTGAACCTTCTGAAAAAGCATCCTCCAAACGCGTCCTGGTCCTGGACGATGAAGATGAAACGCTTGCGATGCTTAAACCTTTGGCCGACAAAGGCTATCAGATTATCCGGGCGAACAACGGCTCTGAAGCCCTGGCCTTGCACCGCAAGAATCCTTTCCACGTCGTTACGATTGAATTGCTGATGGCCGACTACAATGGCTTTGAGGCGTTTGCCCAATTGCGGCGCGAGCCTTCGCCGCCCAAATTCATCGCCACCGCCAAGCACGGCTGGGCTGCGGCGGACATCTGCTTGAAGATGGCCAAACAACTGGGCGCTCA
>JASHZU010000309.1 GCA_030042375.1 Verrucomicrobiia bacterium | reverse complement strand
CAACCGCGAGCCGTCCGGTTATCATTTGCCCATGACGTGGGCAATTGCGGCCACGATTGTGACGGCGGCCTTTTTCGTCTTTTTCGTCGGCAAAGGCATTCGCGCCCAGTTTTTGCCCACGCGCGCCGGCTCGGAGACGATGATTGGCAAAACAACCAGCGCCCGCTCGCGCATTGATGCCGCCGGCGGCAAAATTTTTATCGAGGGCGAACTTTGGAACGCCGTCAGCGAAAGCCCGATCGAAGCCGGGCAAAATGTCGAAATCACCGGCATTGACGGATTGACTTTGAAGGTAAAACCTAAAGCAAGTTAAGGAATAAATTATGAACACGGATTCGTTGCAACAACTCATCGGCGGCGGCTTCGCCATTATCGTCATCGCGTTTATTTTTCTCCTCATCATCCTGCCGCAGGCGCTCCGCGTTTTGCGCGAATATGAGCGCGGCGTGATTTTCCGCCTCGGCAAATTGCAGGGCGCCAAAGGCCCCGGCATTATCTTCCTCATCCCGTTCGTGGACAAAATTGTCAAAATGGATTTGCGCGTCGTGACTATCGATGTCGCCAAGCAGGAAATCATGACCAAGGACAATGTGCCGGTGACGGTGGACGCGGTCGTTTATTTCCGCGTCATCAACCCCACCGACGCCGTCGTGAAAGTGGAAAATTTTTGGAAGGCCACCTCGCTCATCGCGCAAACCACGCTCCGCAGCGTTCTCGGCCAGGCGTCATTGGATGACCTGCTTTCCCAGCGCGATATCATTAACGCCAAGCTGCAGGAAATCATCGATCGCCAGACCGAGCCGTGGGGCGTCAAAGTGACCGCCGTCGAGGTCAAGGACGTTGCGCTGCCCGACAGCATGAAGCGCGCGATGGCCAAGCAGGCCGAGGCCGAGCGCGAACGCCGCGCCAAAATTGTCAACGCCGAGGGCGAGTTCCAGGCCGCCGAAAAAATGGCCCAGGCCGCCGCTGTCATCAGCAAGGAACCCATGGCCCTGCAATTGCGCTACCTCCAGACCATGCGCGAAATGGCCAGCGAACACAACACGACGACTTTCTTGCCGTTGCCGATTGAATTGTTTGGGGCGTTTTTGAAAAAGTAAACATCAGGTGCGGAGCGCTTCCGCCAGCACTTCGGCCATGTGCCGCAATTTCACCGTCGCCAGATGTTGGATCTGGTGCCGGCAACTCGTGCCCGAAGCGACCACAACAGTTTTAAATGGCAGCGCCTTGATTTTTTCTACCATCGGCTCGGCCACCTTCAGCGACAGCTCGTACTTCGATTCGAATATCCCAAACGCTCCGGCCATCCCGCAGCAGCCCGTGTCCAGCAATGTCACGGTGCGGTTCGGCAACCGCTGCGCCAGCCGGCCCATGCAGTTCGTTTTAAGAAGCGATTTCGCATGGCAATGCGCGTGGATGGCAATCCGTTCATGCTCGCCATCAAACGCCAGCGCTCCCGGTTCCTGCTCGAGAAAATTGTCCATAAATTCCTCGAACAGGAAACAGCGCTGCGCAATCGCCTCCGCGCCCGGCAATTTCAATTCGCGGTAATCCTCCGCAAACATCGAGTAGCAGGACGGCTCGAGAAAAAGGATCGGCGCATCGCCTGTTTCCGCCAGCGTGGCGAGGTTGTGGCTTCCCAGCCGTTCTGCTTCATCCAAATTTCCCTGGCTGAAAGCCGGCCGGCCGCAGCATTTGCGTTTCACCGGCAAAATGACTTCAAACCCTGCTGCTTCCAGCACCGCGACGGCCGCCATTCCAATATGCGGTTCGTAATAGCGCACAAACGTGTCATCCCAAAGAATCACCTGGCCGCGTGTCGGCGCGGGCACATTTTCCCGTTTCGCAAACCACCGGTCAAAACGCCGTTTCGCAAATGCCGGGAGCGAACGTTGCGGTGCCAGGCCCAAAAGCCGTCCCACCGTGCCGCGGAAAAGGCCCGAGCGCAAAATTGCATTCGCGAAAACCGGAACCTTGCAGCCGAAACGTCCCGCGCGATCAACCGAGCTGAGCACCCGATCGCGCAGTGTCAGTCCATCGCGCTGGATGCGCGCGTGCAGCATTTCTGCTTTCAGCAGCGGCAGGTTCACATTAGAGGGACATTCCGTCACGCACGCGCGGCAGGAAAGGCAGTTGCTCAGCGCCGCGTCGAGTTCCGCTGAGGCCAGCGGGTCAGGGATTTCCCGCCGTTCCAGTGCTGCGCGGATGATGTTCGCGCGCCCGCGCGTAGACATGATTTCCTCACCCGTCGCCACAAACGTTGGGCACATCGTCGGCGTTAGCTTCAGGCAGGTGCCGCTGCCGTTGCATTGCTCCAAATTCGCCGTGAACGATCCGTCGCGCGCCGCAAACGCCAGCTTTGGCGTGAACGGCAGGTGCAAGGAATAACCCGAACCCATGCGCAGGTTCTTATCAATGAAGTAACGCCCGTCCGAAATAATTTTGCCAGGGTTAAACACATTATTCGGGTCGAACGACTGCTTGATTTCCCGCATCAGTTCGTAAAGTTCCGCGCCGACCTGTTCCTTTAAATACTCCGTTCGCGCAATCCCTACGCCGTGCTCGCCGGCCAGCGAACCTTTGAATTGCAGTACCAGCGCCGAAACTTCGTCGGCGATTTGCCGGTACTTTTTCAAGTCCTCGAAGCTATGCAAATCCAGCACCGGCCGCACGTGCAACAGGCCGGACGCCGCATGGCCGTAATACGACGCGCCCACACCGACGCGTCCCATCAGCTCGTTAAGCGCCTCCACGAACGCCGGCAAATCTTTCGGACGCACCGCGGCGTCCTCGATGAAACACGCCGGCTTCGCGTTGCCCTGTCGGCTTGTCA
>JASHZU010000308.1 GCA_030042375.1 Verrucomicrobiia bacterium | reverse complement strand
TTCCGGCAGCGTGCCCAGTTTACTGGCCCAATCTTTCGGCGCGCCGGAAAAACTCACTTCCAAAATATTTTTCCCGGGGATGGACGCTTTTAATTTGAGCGGCGAATCCAACGCGGCCAGTTTCCCATGGTCGACGATGGCGATGCGGTCGCACAATTTGTCCGCCTCGTCCATGTAATGCGTCGTGACGAGGATCGTCAAATCCCGCTCGCGTTTAAGGCGGGCCAACATCTCCCATACGGCCACGCGCGAGACGGGATCCAGCCCGGTGGTCGGTTCATCGAGAAAAAAGATTTTGGGCTGGTGCACGAGGCCGCGCGCGATTTCCAGGCGGCGCCGCATTCCGCCGGAAAACATTTTAATGGGCTTGTCCGCCCATTGCGTCAAATCCACTTCCTCCAGCAGTTGCGGGATGATTTTTTTCCGCCTTTCCCTCGGGATACCATATAGCTTGGCAAAGATGGTCAGGTTTTCCAGCGCGCTCAATTCCAGGTCGCTCGTCATCGCCTGCGGAATGACGCCGATGGATTGGCGCACGTCGTTGGGCTGGCGAACGACATCGAAATGGTTGATCCGCGCCGTGCCAGACGTTGGTGGCACCAGCGTCGTCAACATGCGTATCAAGGTGGACTTACCTGCGCCGTTAGGTCCCAACAGCCCAAAGATTTCGCCATGCTCCACGGAAAAGCTCAGGCCGTCCACCGCCACGAAATCGCCGAAACGTTTCGTTAAATTTTGGACCTCGACATCGAACATATTTGGCGCAGAGGCTGGTCAGCGGTTTATTTTCCCTGCAACGGCAGAATCACATAGGCCGTCATTCCCACGGCCAAGGCGCGGTCGGAATTATCGCAGCGCAGGCGCACTTCAAAGGTTTTAATGTCCCGCTTCGTGCGGCTCACGTCCCGTTGCGTGGCGTAGTCCGCATCCACACCGCGGTAAAAGACCGTCCCGGTGCGTGTCGCGCCCGAAGGCAGCCGCACTTGCAATTGATCACCAAGGCGGATTCGATCGATGTACGTTTCCTCCACGTCCGCGCGCACCCATAGGTCGTCCGGATTAATAAGTGTGACGATGGCCTGGCCGGCGTTTACGACTTCGCCCTGCAATGCCGCGCGCGTGTCCACAATGCCATTGGTCGGCGCATAAATTTTCGTGTAATCCAAATAGACTTTCGCTTTCTGGCTTTGGGCGGCGGCGGCCTGGATTTGTTTTTTGGCGGCATCCACACGCGCGCGCGCCGAATCATACGACGTCCGCGCCGCGTCATAATCCTGGACCGATTCGACGCCGTTTGAATAAAGACCGCGAATGCGCTCGTAATAGAGTTGTGCGTTTTCCAAATCCGCCTGCGCCTGGGCGAGATTGTAGGAGGATTGTTGTTCACTGCTGTTGTAAAACGAGGCGTCCGCGCTCCACAATTCAGGCTGAATCTGCGCGATAAACTCGCCGTTCGTCACCGTATCACCCACATTGACAAAAAGCTGCTCAATGCGCCCTTCGATTTCGGGGCTGACAATGACTTCGTCCGTGGTGACTACGCCTGTCAAAACAATTTCAGTTGCCGGACGGTAAAAAACGAAATAAAGGACTGCCCCAATGGCCAGGATAAAGATTAAGATGGCAAATGTTCTGCCTTTCATTTGTGAAAATTTGGATTGCCGGGAAAACAAGTCAAGCCGCAAGCATCCGTGCGCCACAAGATACTGGCGTTCCCGGCGGCGGCGACTAGAATAGCCCAAAAAAATTATGCTTAAAGGAATCCCAAATGTTTTGCCGCCGGACCTGCTCAAGATTTTAATGGAGATGGGCCATGGCGATGAACTCGTCGTTGCCGACAGCAATTTCCCCGCAGCCAGCCATGCCCAGCGATTGGTTCGCTGCGACGGCATTGCCGCGCCGCTGTTGCTCGATGCCATCCTGCAATTGTTTCCTCTCGATAGTTTCGTCAAGCATCCGGCGGCGCTCATGGGCATCGTTCCCGGAGACAACTATTCGCCGGAGATTTGGCCGGTGTACAAGAAAGCGATCCAGAAGTACGAGCCGCGCTTTGTGGATTTTGAAATGGTTGAACGCTTCTCCTTTTATGAACGCGCCAAAAGGGCCTATGCCATCATCGCCTCCGGCGAAACGGCGCGTTATGCCAATATCATTTTGAAGAAGGGCATTTTGTAAACGCGCCTTTCACCTTTTTTTCAGGCGCTCATTCTGCTATTCAAATCGCCGTGAACAACAGGTTTCGTCTCGGCGTGCTCGGTTCGGGCAAGGGCACCAATTTTGTCGCCATTGCCGATGCCGTGGCCGCAGGAAAAATTCCCGCTGACATCGCGCTTGTGGCCAGTGATGTGGAAAGCGCAGGAATTTTAGCGCGCGCACGCGAACGGAACCTCCCCGCACAATTCATTCCGCCCGGCAAATTCCGCACCAAGCTGGATGAAGATGCCGAGCGCGCATTTGTGGCCGCGCTGCAATCGGCCAAGGTGGATTTAGTCGTGCTCGGCGGTTTTATGCGCGTCCTCAAGGGAGATTTTCTTCGCGCGTTCGAAGGGCGCATTGTGAACATTCACCCGAGTCTGCTCCCGTCGTTTCCCGGTTTGGAAGCCTGGAAACAGGCGCTGGACCATGGCGTTAAAGTTACCGGCTGCACGGTTCATTTCGTGGATGCGGGCGTGGACGCCGGGCCAATCATCGGCCAACAAACCGTTCCCGTCCTGGACAATGACACGGCGGAAACGCTGCACCAGCGCATTCACGTCGCCGAACATCAGCTTTATCCGGAATGCGTGGCAGCTATTGCGCGTGGGGAAATTTCGGTTGTCGGGCGCAAAGTCATTAGACGACTTTCATAGCCATCCTAAAAAGGATGGAGAAAACTATTGCGGCTTCAACAATAGTGTGAAAATTTCACGCGCCCGGCGTGAGCTTCACGCCGTTTCTTACAATCGTCTTTCAAATTACCAACAAATAAGAAAAAAATAATTGGCACCGGTTATGCGGCGCTTTTTCAGTTCATTAAAATTCATAATTAACTTCTATGAAGATGAATTTACAAGGGTTGGTATGTGCACTGGCAATGGCAGTAATGGCCGCGAATGCGGAGGCCCAGGATTTGTATCTCTCTGCCTATGAAAGTGGCACTTATAATGTGGAACAAGTAAGCCCGAATGGAAAAGGCCAGGTTTATAGTTCTGGATCCCTGGTGGGTGCTTCTTATGCCAATGATATGGCATTTGACCGTATGGGCGATCTGTTCATTGCATACCAGACCGCATCTGGTACTATCTTCGAACTTACCAACGTTAACGGAACGCTCAGCAGCAATCGTACGGCTTTTTTCTCCACGAACAGCATTACCGGACTGGCGTTTGACGAAGCCGGCGATTTATTTGCGTCGTCCGGCGCCAGCAATGTCCTTGAATTTGCGTACGATAATGGGACCTTGAGCACCAATCCCACAGTCTTCGCAACCGGGCTAAATTATCCGGCGGGACTGGCGTTTGACCAGGCGGGGAATTTGTATGTGGCATGCGTGGGCACGAATTATGTGAAGCCTAATATCGGGTATGTCATCGAATTCACCACCAATGGAACACAAAGTATTGTTTGCTCTAATTTAACCGGTCCCGACGCGCTGGCCTTCGATGGGGCGGGCAATCTATATGTGGCATATAATGGCGGAATTTGGGAAGTCTCAACGAACGGATCACAAACTAATTATACCCCCGTAGAGGCTAATTTCTCTAAGTTGGCGTTCAACAATATGGGTACTTTATATGCCGTCGAAGATGGCGGCGTGCGAAA
>JASHZU010000307.1 GCA_030042375.1 Verrucomicrobiia bacterium | reverse complement strand
CACCGGCGGGTTTTATCTGCCGTTGCGCGGCGCGAACGTCATGGACACGCTTTATGATCGTGGTTTGGCGCCGCTGCCAAAGACCGAAGGCGCGGTAAGAATGATTCGCAACTATCATGAATGGTTTCAGGTGCCGTTGTTGATTGCCATTGTGCTGCTGCTCGCCGAAATGTTGTTGCCTGAACGCGCAAGGGGCCGGGGAAATGTCCCGCCTCCCGCCCAGCCATTCACCGGCGCGCCGCCGCCGCGGGGAATGACCCCCGCTGGATCGGATGAAGTTTCACTTTCCCCCGGCAGGCGATTTTTGATTATCATTGCTTTTCTCCTGCTGCCGATGGCGGCCCATGCGTCGCCAGGCAGCGCATTCAAAGATTATAATTCCGGCAATTTCACCAATGCGCTGCAGGAATATTCGCAACTGGCGCAAATTCAAACGAATGATTTTCGGCTTCTCTTCAATGCCGGCGATGCCGCTTATCGCGCCACGAACTTTGATTTGGCGCAGAGCCTGTTTAACCAGGCCACGCTGTCGCCGGACATCACCCTCCAGCAAAAGGCCTATTACAATTTGGGTAATGCGCAGTTCCGCCTGGGAGGATTGGGATTCGGACAGCAAGACGTGGATCTCGATGCTATCCAGAATATTTGGGAAGGAGCGGCCAAAAGTTATCAACGCGCCTGCACCCTGGACACCAACGATGCCGACGCGGCATATAACTACGCGTTTACCACCAACTGCGTGGCGCAAATTATCGAGCTTCGTGAAGCCGCGCTCCGGGCGAAGGCCGAGGCGGACGCCGCCACCCGTCGGAGGAATTATGACCGGGCGCTGGCCATCATGGAAGACCAACTCAAACGGAATCCCACAGCCAAACAATTTCAGGACTATGTTAAAAAACTAAAGGAAATCGATGACATCGCGAATTATCGTCAGCCTTAGCTTTTTGTTGTTGTCGTGGCAGTTGGCCTGCGCACAATCCGCCGATGATTATTTCTACGACGGCGCGCAATCGTATATGTCCAACAGCATCCCCGACGCCTTGAAAAAGGTCGAAGCCGGCCGGCAAATTTACCCGGACGATGTAAAATTGAAGAAGCTGGAAGAATTGTTGAAACAACAACAGCAGCAACAGCAACAGCAGCAGCAAAACCAACAACAACAAAATCAACAGAACCAACAGAATCAGCAAAACCAGCAAAATCAAAAAAACCAGTCCCAGCAGAATAAGAACTCGCAAAACCAGCAGTCGCAGCAACAGCAGCAGCAAAATCAACAACAGCAGAACCAACAAAACCAACAGAACCAGCAACAAAAGCAGAATCAGCAGGGACAAAACCAGTCCAATCCACAGCAACAACAGCAAAACCAGCAGCAACAGTCGCAGGCGCAAAATGGCCAAAAGAACCAAATTCAGGCCCAGCCCGGCCAGCAGACGCAGGCGATGACCCCGGAGGAGGCCAAACGGCTGTTGGATGCCCAAAAGGGCAATGAACAGGTCCTCCAATACCAGCCCCAGGGCCAGCCGGAAAACCAGAATCCGCCCATCAAAGATTGGTGAATCAGAAGGCCTAATTTTCGCAAATGGCTGATTTTGAGCCATTTAAAGCGGAAATTTAGATGCGGATTCTTCTTGTCATCCTCAAAAATCCACCCTATTATGAGGTGGCGTCGGTCTTCTGGGTTCGCATTCTCTTGAAGTTCGCCGCGAACAGGTTTTTGCGAAAACCGGCGTGGTCATTGGATTTTTCTCTGAACCAAAATCGGTTTTTGCGGTCTCATTTTTATGTTGAATAGAAAGAATATGGCATCTCATGGTCGTCAAAGGAGTGCTGGAAAACGGAGCGGTGGAACCAAAAAAACTTCCCCGCGCCGGCGTTTTATCATTTCCAGCAAGGCCCGCCGTGATGAGCCCAAAGCCCCCGATTCCAATGGAAAAAACCATGTGGTCCCGGGTCAAAATGGGCATGCCACTACTACTGCGCCTCTCGGCCAGCCGACGATCGAGCTGAACGAGACGATCAAGACTCTTTTGCATCTGGCCCAGGAGCATGGCTATGTCACTTACGATGACATTAACGACGTGCTGCCGGACAATTTAAGCCCGGACGATTTGGATGCTCTCATGTCCAAGCTCCGCAGCCTGGACGTCGAAATCGTCATGGATCATGCCGAGGCCGAACGTGCCAAGCAGCCCGAGCCCGCCCAGGCGGAAGAGGATGATGAAGCGCGCCTGGAAATCCTGGACGACCCCGTTCGCATGTACATGAACCAGATGGGCAAAGTGCCCCTGCTCACGCGCGAACAGGAAGTGGAGATTTGCAAAAAGATCGAGGAAGCCGAAGTCTCGATGAAGACCATCGTGTATGGCCTCGGTTTCACGGCCAAGGAACATATCGCCATCGCCGAAAAGCTGTTGTCCGAGCCGCCCAAGGAACGCTTTGACCGCGTAATTGTGGACAAAAAAGTCGCCAATCGCGAAGGTCATTTGCGCGAATTGCGCAAGCTCATCAAAAAAGTCCACGCTCTCGATGAGAAAGTGGACGAGAAATATTTCAACTGGCAGAAGGCGCAGCAAAAAGCCCGCAAAGAAAAGCTCGGGCGTGAGCTGAAGAAAGCCAGCCTCAAGCTCCAGGACATGTTCCCGAAGTTTTACTACAAGCAAAAAGTGGTCGAGGAAATGATTGTCGTGGCCGGCAACGTCTACGAAAAATTCCAGGCCAGCTTGCGCCATGTCCATGAGTTGGAATCGCAGGGCCGCCTCACCGGCGAACGCCGTGCCGCGCTGGATGGCGA
>JASHZU010000306.1 GCA_030042375.1 Verrucomicrobiia bacterium | reverse complement strand
AGAAGATAATTGAAATCCTTTATGAAGATAAATGTTCTCGTGATGGTTTTTTTATTGTTGGCAAATGCTCCTGTTTTCGCCGGCCTGATAGAAGACGGCGATGCGGATCAGACCAATGGTGATTGGGAAGGCGCCATCTCTAATTATACTAAGGCCATTGAGCTTACCCAGAATGTGGCTGTGGCGTACAACAATCGCGGCAATGCGAAGCTGGCGGAAAACAACCTGACCGGGGCGCTCGCGGATTACAATAAGGCGCTGGACCTAAGAACGAATTATGCGGAGGCCTACCTGAACCGCGGCAATGTCAAAAGCCAGATCGGCAATCTCAACGGTGCCGTGGGCGATTTTGACGTGGCCATCGAATTGGAACCCGGTTTGTACCAGGCCTATAACAATCGCGGGAACGCGAAACAGCAACTGGGAGATTTGGATGGCGCCCTGGCGGATTTTACGAAAGCCGTCGAGTTGCACACGAATTTTGCCACGGCTTATTCCAATCGCGGCAATGTTCAATTTCTCCAGGGCGACCTGGATGATGCCATTGCCGATTACAGCAAATGCATTGAGATCGATCCGAATAATTCCAATGCCTACTTCAATCGAAGGCTCGCCGAAATTAGAAAGGGCTATGTGGCGGCCGAAGAGGCTGACCGGACCAATTACCTGGCTCACAACGCCACCTCGCCAAGAGCCTATTACAATAGCGGAAACCAGGAAATTTCCTTTGATTTGGATGACGCGATTTTGGATTACAGCAATGCCGTCCAGCTAAATCCGGATTATACCGATGCTTATTGCAATCTCGGTTACGCGAGGTATACCCGTGGCCTCATGGATAATGTAGGTGCGAATTACACCCAGTACTCCAATGACATGGAAGAAGCCATTCAAGATTATGGCAAGGCCATCCAGCTTCAGCCGGCCAATGCGGTTCCGTATTATTGGCGCGCAGTTGTGGAAAAGCAAAAGAGGAACCTGCCGGGAGCCATCGCCGATTTCGATGCCGCTTTGAAAATCAATCGCAATGGGGATTTTGAAACCACCATCAGGACAAACCTGGCCAACACATATTGGGCCATCGCCTATGCGAAAGCGGAAATGGGCGATAACAAGGGTGCCATCGCCGATCTTGGTGACGCTATCGCCATCCAACCCGATGACGCCTTCGCCTTTTGCAAGCGAGGTCTCCTGAAGGATATCGACGGTGATTTGGATGGCGCCATTGCCGATTATAACAGCGCCATTGCGATCCAGCCGGATTTTGCCGATGCATATTGCGACCGGGGAATCGCTGAGCAAAGAAAAGGTGATTTGACCGCAGCGATGGCTGACTTTAGCAAAGCGATCGACCTGAACCCGGATTATGCGTCAGCTTATTATTATCGCGGCACGATTAAAGGCCGCCTGAATGATTTGTCCGGTGCGCTGGCCGACTGCCGGAAGGCGGTCGAACTCGATCCAAATGACGACTCGGTAAAATCATCCGCCCAGGACATGGTTGACAAGTTGTCCAAAGATTTGGGGCAATAACCAGCAGTCCGAAGGCTGTTTAAAAACTTTCGGCCATCGCCACGGCCTTGCGCATGGCCATGGATTTGTTCACTGTTTCCTGGAATTCATTTTCCGGTGTGGAATCATTGACCCAGCCGCCACCGGCTTGGATATAAGCTTTGCCGTCCTTGATGAGCGCCGTGCGAATGGTGATGCACGTATCCAGATTTCCATTAAACGAAAAATAACCGACGCAACCGGCATACGGCCCGCGTGCGGTCTGCTCGAGTTCGGAAATGATTTGCATGGCGCGGATTTTGGGCGCGCCGCTGACGGTGCCCGCCGGGAAGGTTGCGCGCATCAAATCGTAGAGCGTCTTATCGGCGGAAAGCTTTCCTTCGACCTGCGTCACGATGTGCATGACGTGGCTGTAGCGTTCGATGGTCATGAGTTCCCTGACCTGCACGCTGCCAAAATCGCACACGCGGCCGATGTCGTTGCGCGCCAGGTCTACCAGCATGACATGCTCGGCGCGTTCTTTGGGATCGGCGAGGAGTTCCTTTTCCAGCGCCAGGTCTTCATCGGCATTCTTTCCGCGGCGGCGTGTGCCGGCGATCGGCCGGATTTCCACCTTGCCTTCCTCACAGCGGACATGGATTTCCGGCGAGGCGCCGACAAGGGAGAAACCGTCCAGTTCCAGCAAAAACATGTACGGCGAGGGATTGATGTGCCGCGCGGCGCGGTAAATATCCAGCGGCGACGCCTTGACCGGCGCGGAAAAGCGTTGCGACCCGACCACCTGGATGATGTCGCCGCCCGTGATATATTTCTTGGAAGCTTCGACGTTCGCAAAAAATTTCTCTTTCGATTGATTGGATTCGAACGTGACGGGCGGAATCTCACTCGTCACGGCCACGGCGCGATGCTCGCTCGGCTGTTCGAGCAGCGAGATAAGGCGGTCAATCTCGCTCGTCGCATTTTCGTAAGCTTCGGCGGGACTGTTCGCGTCTGCCAGGACGGCGTTCACCAAAACTGTGACGGTTTGGGCCACGCGATCGAAAATCAAAATCTCATCGGCGATCAAAAAATAGATGACCGGCGTTTTCAACTCGTCCTGCGGCGGACGTGGCACCACCGGCTCGATGTCATGGACCCATTCGTAACCAATGAAGCCGACCGCGCCGCCGGTGAAGCGCGGAAGGCCCGGGACGGCAACCGCCTGGTATCCTTTCATCACGCCCGCGACAACTTCCAGGCCGTCATTGACTTGACCATCCTCTCCCACGGAAAACGTTTCCACTACTTTGCCGTCGGCGAGGACTTCGACGGTGCTGCCGATTTGCCGGACGACCGCGCGGGGATTGCAGCCGACGAATGAATAGCGCCCGATGTGTTCGCCGCCTTCCACGGACTCGAATAAAAACGATTCGCCCTGGCCGCGGATTTTTTGATACGCCGAAAGTGGCGTTTCAAA
This sequence comes from Verrucomicrobiia bacterium, assembly GCA_030042375.1. The sequence goes on along the minus strand of JASHZU010000306.1, from coordinate 1,556 downwards.
ATCCGCCAGGATGCGGCGCGTGACGGGAATGAGATTTCCCTGCGCCGCCAGCTTCAGAAATTCATCAAGCGTTGGCGAATACATAGCTGACTAGTTTGAAGAATTTTAGCCAAAGAAACAAACAATTTGCGCGGTTAGCCTTCCGCATCAAACTTTTCATCTATCTCTGGCCACAAATTTACGGGGGAGGCTGGATTTGATTTTCAACAACGTTAAGACGCCCTGGATTTTCATTTGCCCGCGTCTTGTTTTGGTAAACGGCGGCTCAGGCACAAAATGGTCTTGAATGCGAAGTGCATTCCGCATCGCTGTGCGAAGGTTTTTTTCAGTCTGGGTCATAGCCGCTTATCAAGAATATAATGCCAATTGGGTTTTTAATCAACCACGGTTCAGGGCCCAACATCTTTATTATGGGGCTAACAAGTTTGTCTTCCATCCCTCGGCCACAAATATTTTCATTTTTTCCATGCGGTAGTCATCGAGATTGTTCGTCGGCGAGAGCTGCTCAAATTTGCTGCTGTGGTTGGCAAGGAAATGGGCCGTCTGCAACGCCCAAACTTTCGAGTAAGGACTCCAGGCCCAGCCGCTATATTTCAGCGGCGGCGGTGGAAGCGATACGGTGGCAGGGGTGCCCGGCTGGGGAACCGTAATCCAGCCTGAATCCGAGACAATCCAGACGCGATGGCCGGACCGGAGCGTTTTTGAAATTTCGTCCCACACCGGCGCCAGCGCGTTGGTGTTTTGCATTTGCAACATCATCAGGTCATAGCGGTGGGTTGTGTGGTCGGCCAGCGGTGGAAGGGTGTCCCAGGGCGTCGCTCCTTTAAAATAATAACCGAAGGTGATGCCGAAATTCCACGGGCAGACAAGGATGTAATCATCAGGCGCGGCGTCCGTCTCCACCATCTGCGCGCAGCGGTTCATGTTGCTGAAATGACTGTTTAAAAAGCCATAGGCCAGCGGGATTGAAATCAACGCGGTTGCCACAACGAAGATGAGAAACACGGCGCGTAAGATTCCGTGGAATGCTGGAATTGCGGCATCAAAACAGGTTACGACCAGTGCCATGAACGGAAGCAGGTACCAGCTTTCCGTCGGCAACTTGGCAAACCAAAAGAAGAGAGGAAAGGCAACCGCAGCCAGGATGATGGCCACGGACGCAAATAAACTTAAATCAGAAGTAGAGGCAGAATCAACAGCCTTGGCGTCAGACTCGGTTTTTTTCCAAAAGCCGGCAACAGCATAAATGATCATGACTGCCAGGAGGATAATCCAGTCATACCCATATCCATGAAGCGGAGCATCAAAAACATTCTCATAGTTCGACACAAACCAAAATTTGTTGATGCCCGTACGCAAGACTACCGATGTACCGCTGTTAACGGTGAGGGTATGCAGATAGGGCAGGAGGGATGCGGCGGACGCGATAGCAACAAACAGAATTTGTACGGCGGCGCGCCCATCCTTGCGACGCCAGCAAACGACCCAGGCGCCGATGCAAATAGCAGCGACGACTACAGCGTTGTGATACAACGCCTGCACGCTCAGAATGGCAA
>JASHZU010000305.1 GCA_030042375.1 Verrucomicrobiia bacterium | reverse complement strand
TATTTCCAACAGCGCTCGCCCAATACCAACGACAATTACACCGCATTCTTTCCTTTTTACGGGCACCTCAAAAACCGCATGTTCCGCGACAAAATTTTCTTTGTCATGTTTCCTATCTACGGCCAAACATGGAAACGCGACGTTGTTAACTATAATTACATGTATCCGTTTTACAACGTGCGTTACGGAGACGGAATGCACGGCTGGCAATTCTGGCCCTTCTACGGAGCAGAGCATAAGGTCGTGACCACTGCCACAAATAATTGGGGGGATATTGAAACCATCGCCGGTCACGACCAATATTTCGCCATGTGGCCTTTTTATTTCAAAGAGAACAACGGCATTGGTACGGAAAACCCGGAAAAAGTCCGCACCTTCCTGCCTTTTTATTGTTTGATGCGTTCGCCTCAGCGCGATGAGACCTCCATCTTCTGGCCGTTTTTCAATACGATTGACGACCGTGAAAAGAAGTACCATGAATGGGAACGGCCCTGGCCGTTCATCGTCAAGGCCCATGGCCCGGGAAAAACCGCTTTCCGCATTTTTCCATTTTACCAGCACGCCTACAATGCCACTTACAAAGATAATTTTTATCTTTGGCCGATTTATAAAATGAATTCTATCTATGCTCCTCCGCTCGATCGCACTCGCGCGCGTGTTTTGTTTTTTCTGTATCAGGACACCGATGATAAAAACACGCTGACGGGAAAAGATCATCGGCGCCTGGACTGCTGGCCGCTCTTTGTTTATGACCGCGATTTCGACGGCAGCTCGCGTCTCCAGGTTCTCGCGCTGATTGAATCTATTCTTCCATCGAGCCCCGCCATCGACCGCAACCTGTCGCCCCTCTGGTCCATCTGGCGCCAGGAAAACAATCCGGCCACCGGCGCAAACAGCCAGTCTTTCCTGTGGAATCTTTATCGCCGCGATGCCACGCCCGACACGAAGAAAATCTCATTCTTCTTCGGCCTTTACCAATATCGATCCACTCCGGATACGAAAGTGGTTCGTGTGTTTTTTATCCCGGTGATCAATCGCCACCCCTACCATTTGTCCTGATGGGAATTGTTGCAGCGCTTTTTAGTCGCCATTGACGCTGGCAAAAATGTCCGCCATTGTTGTGCATTGCTCTAGGTTCCGGGCATGACGGAAACCGTTCCATCACCGGCGCGCGCGCCGGAGACTTATTGGCTGACGCGGTTCCTTATCCTGCGTTTGCTCGGGGCCGTTTATGCCGTGGCTTTCCTCGCCGCTGCCAACCAAATTCTTCCGCTGATTGGTTCACACGGCCTAACGCCATTGGATTTATTCCTTTCCCAGGTCCGCGACTCCCTTGGTTCCAGCACGGCCGGTTTCCTTCGTTTGCCTTCCCTATTTTGGCTTGCGCATTCCGACGCCGTTTTGCAAATCACTGCGTGGATTGGTTTTGCCCTCGCTTGCGTTGTCGTGGCCGGTTACGCCAACTCCATTCTGATGGCGCTCCTGTGGGCACTCTACATGTCCTTCGTCCACGCCGGCCAGGATTGGTATGGTTACGGTTGGGAGATTCAAACGCTCGAGACAGGCTTTCTGGCCATCTTTCTTTGTCCATTGCTGGACGGACGGCCGTTTTCGAAACGCCCTCCGCCCATTGTCATCATCTGGCTTTTCCGCTGGCTGATTTTTCGCATCATGGTCGGCGCGGCTCTCATCAAGCTGCGCGGCGATCCCTGCTGGCGCGACTTGACCGCCCTTTATTATCACTTCGAGACCCAGCCTATTCCTGGCCCCTTGAGCCGCGCATTCTGCTTTCTGCCGCATTGGATGCTTAAAATCGGCGTCCTGTTTAATTTCCTCGCCGAACTCATCGCGCCGTGGTTCGCCTTTTACCCGCGCATCGCTCGTCACATCGCCGGTATTATTATCATTTCGTTCCAGGTGGTTCTCATTTTGAGCGGAAATCTTTCCTTCCTGAATTGGCTTACGATCGTTCCTGCGCTTGCCTGTTTTGATGATAGGTTTTTGGGAAAAATCTTTCCGCGCCCAATCGTCCAGCTCGCAACCGGGGCCGCTGCCTCGGCCCGTCCCGCCATCGTGATGACCTGTGCATCCTGGTTGATAGCGGCAATCATCGTTTACTTAAGCTTTTGGCCCGTGCGGAATATGCTTTCGCCCCATCAAATGATGAATACTTCTTTCGGTTCCCTGGATCTGGTCAACACCTACGGCGCGTTTGGCTCCATCGGGCGCGACCGGTTGAATGTGGTATTTGAAGGAACTGATGCCGCCACGCCCGATGACACAGCGCAATGGCGGGACTATCCGTATCGCGCCCTGCCTGTCGCGTTAGACCGGCGGCCTGTGCAAATTGCACCCTATCAGCCGCGGCTCGACTGGCAAATGTGGTTTGCCTCAATGGCCACGCCGCAGGATTATCCATGGACTTTGCACTTGGTTTGGAAACTCCTCCATAACGATCCGGGCGCGCTGAGCTTGTTTGGTGCTAATCCATTTCCCGAAAAGCCGCCCCGCTTCGTACGCGCCGTCCTTTACCGATACACCTTTGCTCCCCCGGGAAATCCCCGGGGTTTGTGGTGGAACCGCCAGTCACTCGGCCTTTGGCTACCCCCTTTGTCTGCCGATGACCCCCGCCTTATCGATATCTTGGGGCAGGCGGGTTGGCTCGACAATACGAACTCTGCCGAACCCTGAACTGGCCGCTCCGAATTTTTGAAAGAATTGTTGAAAAGATTTTGAGACAGTGTAAAAAATGATTGCATGAAAAGCACAGCAGCTTTGGATTGTTTGCTGTCCCTGCTCCCGCTCCTCCTATGTCTCCTTGCTGGCTGTGCGTCGCGCCCATTGGCGAAAGCGGAAGCAAACGATCCCGTGGATAAAGTGGATGCACAGGGTTTGTTCGTTGAAAACTGTTCCTTCTGTCACGGGAAAAACGGACGCGCCCATACTTTTCATGGCTGGCTTCTGGGAGCGCAAAATCTCACGAATGCCAAATGGCAGGCCGAAACCACCGATGCGCAAATTCTAAATGCCATCCGGACCGGCCCCAGCGTGATGCCCGCTTTTGAGAAGAAGTTGTCGGAGACGGAGATAGAGGCGCTGGCGAAATACGTGCGTACCTTTAAACCATGTCAATGAAGTTTGTATTTCAGAAAATATGCCGTATGCCGAAAATTAGATATCGAAATTTAATGGCTTTCAATCTATTATAAACCCATGAGCCAGCAAAAACCCATGATTAAAACGGAAAAAGCCCGGCAATTGCGCGAAATGCGCCGTCGGCTTGAGTGGACCCAGCAACAAATGGCCGAAGCCCTCGGCCTTGACCCGTCCTATCTGTCGCAATTGGAAAATGGCCGGCGAAAACTCGATGACTGGTATCTGAAGAAAGCCGGCGAATTTGAGAAGACCAAATCCTCCAATATTTTTGGCAATGTGACGCCGGAGTCGTTTTCCCTGCAGTCCACTGCGGAATCCTGCATGGCCTATTTAAAACAGTTCCTCGCCACGTGCAAAGACCCGGCCAAAATCGTTTGGACCTACGTCGAATTGCAGCAGCATTTCCCGCTCGACAAATGGTCAGACCCCAATGCCGAGGTCAATTCAAAATTGATTTCCGTCGCGACACCACCGGCAGCGAAGCCGGCCGGCGATTTTGACCGCGACCGTCAGAAGCCATAATCAGCGCGCTGATTCTCAGTTGCTTGGCCCAGCGCTTCAGTTTATGCGCCACTTCAAATCGTTTCGCCGCGGGCCATAGCGCGGCGATTTCTTCCAATTCCGGCTCCAGTGTGACCCGGCAAAATTTCTTTTCCGTTTTCATGCCCCCAATGTCACCCCGCGGGTTGGACATTGGCTGTCCATGTGAATAACTTTTGGTGATGGGGCGTTAGATTGTTGATTTCCCACTTGCCGTTTT
>JASHZU010000304.1 GCA_030042375.1 Verrucomicrobiia bacterium | reverse complement strand
ACCGCTCTCATCCAGGAAAACAGCGCTTCGCCCATGACGGACGATTCGTTGAAAGCCAAACTTCAGGACGCGGTCACGGATACTTACTACAACGGCGTCACGCTTTCGCTGATTGAGCGGTACTGCCCCTCCGGCCTGCTTGGCCTGGCGCTCACCGCCTTGCTGGCGTCCTTCATGTCCGGCATGGCCGGAAACGTCACCGCCTTCAACACCATTTGGACCTACGACCTTTATCAGGCTTATCTCAAACCAAACCAATCCGACCGCCATTATTTTGTCGTTGGCCAGGCCACCACCGTCGTCGGCATCATCCTGAGTATCTTCTGTGCCTATTTCTCAAGCCATTATTCAAACGCGATGAACGTCATCCAACTCGTCTTCGGCTTTGTGAACGCGCCGCTGTTTGCAACCTTCCTGCTGGGCATGTTCTGGGCGCGCACCACCGGCACGGGCGCTTTCCTGGGGTTAATCATCGGTACCTGCACGTCGGCTTTGTTCCATGCACTGACAATTTACACCGGCGGCACGCCGGGCATCCAGGGCGCGTATCTGTGGCACTTCCTCGGACATGACGTCCCGAGCGCCTGCGTGCTGCCCAGCAGCATGGCCCAGAATTTCTGGCTCGCGAGCTTTGCCTTCATTAGCTGCTTTGTTTTCACGGCGGGCATTTCACTCGCCACCGCGCGCACCAAGTCGGATGAAGAACTGAAAGGCCTGGTCTACTCGCTCACGCCTAAGATTAAGGACGACGAAGTCCACTTCCTTCTGCGCCCGGCCGTCCTGGCCACGATTTTGCTGGCCTGTTGCGTCATCCTGAACATTATTTTCCGGTAAAATTTAAAACCTAAAACAAAAGTAAATTTATGGGACTCGATATTCGCTGGCCAATCGGCCTCATGTTCACGCTCATCGGCGCGCTGCTCATCATCGCCAGTTTTGCCGGCGGCGCCACCGACCGCTCCCTGGGCATCAACATCGATCTCATCTGGGGCATCGTTCTGTTGATTTTTGGCGGCGCGATGCTCCTGGGCGCCATCGGCGGAAAAAAGCAGGGACCGCCGAAATAAGAAGACGTTGGAAGGTTAAAGAGTCGAAGCGTTGAAGAGTAAATCCCCATGACCGATACCGCTTCAACGCTTTAACCCTTCAACTCTTTAACGCCAGGATTAAAATTGATTCGCCTGTCACGCGTCTTTCCTCCATCCTCCCCGCCATGAAATCCATGACGGGCTATGGCCGCGGGGAATGTGCCAGGGACGGTTTCAAAATCACCGTTGAACTGGGCGCGGTCAACCGACGCCAGTCCGAAATCTCCGTGAACCTCCCGCGCGAGCTGGAAATGCTCGAAGCGCCTGTGCGCGATGCCATCAACGCCCGGGTTGCGCGTGGTCGGGTGACCGCGCGTATTGCCGTCCATGCCGCCGAAGGAAAAATTTCCGCGCGCATGCACATCAACAAAAATCTCGCCCAGGCCTATGCGACGGAACTGGCCAAACTGGCCAAACAATTGAAAATTCCCAATGGCGTGACCCTGGACCAAATCGTCCGCGCCCCCGGCGTTTTCCAAAGCGACGAGGAATTGGTCGAGGCCGATAAAATCTGGCCCGCCGCCGAGAAAGCCCTGAACCAGGCGCTTGCCGCCCTGGTGAAAATGCGCGAGCGCGAAGGCGCGCACCTGGCTGATGACCTTGCCACGCGCATCGGCATCATGCGCAAATCAGTTGATAAAATCCATAAGCAGGCGCCGTTGACGGCGGAAAATTACCGCCAACAATTGCTTGAACGCATCAAGGGCGCCGGCATCGAAAACATCGCCCCCGATGACGAACGGTTGCTCAAGGAGATTGTGTTGTTCGCCGATCGCTCGGACATTTCAGAAGAACTGACCCGCCTGCAAAGCCATTTCCAGCAGTTTGAAGACTGCCGCAAATCTTCCGAGCCCGTTGGCCGCACGCTTGATTTTCTCGCCCAGGAAATGAACCGCGAAATCAACACCATCGGTTCCAAGGCCAACGACGCCACGATTTCCCGCGAGGTCGTCACGCTCAAGGCCGAACTCGAACGGTTCCGCGAGCAGGCGCAAAACGTGGAATGAAAAAGGCCAAACCCAAACCGCTCCTCATTTTAATTTCCGCTCCCTCCGGCGGGGGTAAAACCACCCTGTGCCGGCAATTGCTTCGCGCCCGGCGCTCCATGGTGCGCGCCATCACCTGCACCACCCGCCCGCCCCGCCCCGGCGAAAAGAACGGCGTAGATTATTATTTCCTGAAAGCGGAAGATTTTTTGAAGCGCGTGCAGGCAGGCAATTTTCTGGAACACGCCACGGTCTATGGCAACAGCTACGGCCTCTTGAAATCCGAACTGCTCGGTAAACTGCGCGCCGGAAAAGATGTTTTGTTGAATGTGGATGTTCAGGGCGCGGCGACCATTCGCGAAAAAGCCCAGGCCGAGCCTGAACTGAAGCACGCCCTCATCACCATTTTTTTGACGCCTAACTCCATCAAAGAAATTGAGCGGCGATTAAACAATCGCGCCGAAGATTCCCCCGAAGTCATTCGCCGCCGCGTCGCCGCCGCCCGGCAGGAAATCGTCCAGTGGAAAAATTTCGACTATCTGGTCATCAGCGGAAGCAAGCAGGAGGATTTGCGGCAGGCACTGGCCATCATTGAGGCTGAAAAGATGCGCGTGGAACGCGCCCAACCGCCGGACTTGTAAGCCCTCCTCCTTGAATCGGCTGCAGCGTCGCATCGGTCATCGGTAACGTTAATGTTGACCTTTAAGTTTTTGATAATCAACGATGTAGACCCTTTTCCAAAAATGTTGACCTTTGTGTTGACCTTTAAGTCATTGGCTGTCAACGATGTAGACCTTGTTGACCTCTATATGCGAATATATCATTTGTACCGGTCTGACCCCTTTCTTATCGCATTCGCTGGAAATACGTCTATATTTTCGATGCAACTATGAAAGTCGTCCTGGGCGTAACCGGTTCCATCGCCGCGCATAAAGCCGCGGATTTGGCTTCGCTTCTGGCCAAAGCCGGATGCGATACCCGCGCCGTCCTGACCGCCGACGCGCAGCGTTTCATCACGCCCCTGCCCTTCAAAACCCTGACGCGCAACCCCGTCGTCACTGACCTTTACGATGAGGAAGAAGGCTGGAAACCCACTCATATTCGCCTCGCGGACGAAGCCGACCTGCTTTTAATCGCCCCCGCCACGGCGAACACCATCGCCAAAATGGCCCATGGCATCGCCGATGACGCGCTCACCTGCATTGCCCTCGCGCTCAACCCCAAGGCAAAGATTTTGATTGCCCCGGCCATGAACGGAAAGATGTGGCTTCATCCCGCCACGCAGGCCAATGTGAAAATTTTGAAGTCCCGCGGCGCGGAATTTATCGGGCCGGACAAAGGCATGCTCTCATGCGGTTATGAAGGCATTGGCCGATTATGGCCGGTGGATAAAATCGCGGAGCATGTTTTGTCATTGAAACGGTAGGCGGCCCTTCATGGGGCCGTGGCGCTGGCCGATAATTGATTTAGCCAATCGTTCCTATGAAATTGGATCCCTGGCAATGGTTCAAAGCGTTTCCCGGATTGCTGGCCACGCCCAGGCCGGAGCCTGTGCAACAGGCTGAGCGGATTGTGGCCGTCCAGCGGCGGTTTGTTTTGCCGGTCAAAATTGGCGTGCTGGCCGTGGCCCTTTATTTTGTCTTTTCTTCCGGCTGGTTTTCCGAGGCGCCCGATACAGAAACGGTTGTCCTGCAAACGCTGCGCGGATTTTTCCTGGCTTATGTTATTTGTAACATCTTCGCCGCGATAATTTTCTTTTCCTGGAAGCGGTTCCCGCCGGGAATTTTTCAATGGCTTGCGTTCGTTTTGGGACTTTTGGACGGCCTGTTTGTTGCCGGCCTGGTCCTGATACCAAATGCCGGGGGTTCGGACAGCATGGCGTTCTGGGTGTTTCCCATTTTGATTGTCCTTAATGCTATCAGCATCCCGCTGGCCATGCCGCAAATCGTCCTTAATCTGGTGGTAAGCGCGTTCTATGTCGGCGCCTGCCTCCTCTATGTGGACGTCAACCTGTCTCAATCCCAAAGCCAAAATGCCCCGATGTATGTGCCGGCCCCGGCCCCGCTACATGCCCCCGCGGGAACAAATACGGTCGCGTCGCACAGCCAGGCCTCACACAAGCCGATTCCCATGAGCCCGCCTTCACCGCCTCAAGCCGAAGACACCCTGCCGGCTGAATCGTTCGTCCTGCAAGTTTTCGTACTGTTGTTGCTGACCTTCTGCTGCTATGGCGTGCAGGCTCTGGCGGAACGCCAGCGCCGTGAGTTGGAGGAAGCGCGCGAATTCGCTGTGCGTGAAAGCCAGTTGCATTCCGCTGGCCGTTTGGCCGCGGAGTTCGCCCACCAAATTAAAAATCCCCTGGCCGTCATCACCAACGCGGCTTATTCATTGCAACGGTCCATCGCCGAAAACAAAAACTCCGCCGCCCAGCAAATTGAAATTATCCGGGAGGAAGTCGCGCGCGCCGATCGGGTTGTCACTCAAATCATGGGCTACGCGGAACTGAGCGAAGGCCGCGTCGAAAAGCTGGACGTGATTCCCGAACTGGAGCGGGCCGTCGGCCAGGTGTTCCCGGCCGCTGTTCCTACAGACATCAAAGTTCACCGCAAGTTTGCCTCGCATTTTCCGCCCCTGTTGATGCAGCGCAACCATCTCGCGGAAATTTTCGTCAACCTCCTCTCCAACGCGCGGGACGCCCTTGGCAAATCGGGA
>JASHZU010000303.1 GCA_030042375.1 Verrucomicrobiia bacterium | reverse complement strand
ATAGTGGAAGTGTTTTTTCCGCCAGCGGTTGCCACGCCTCCATCCAGGTCCCATGAGCCGTAAGCAGGTTGATTCTGTGTCCCGGCCATAGCCAGCACGCCGCCGTTCAGTGTCAATAATCCCCGGATATGCGTGCTGGTCCCAGCTCCGCTGTCGGCCGTGGAAAGGCCCGTCAATGTCCCACCGGAATTTATGGTAATTGGCACAGCATTGTCACCATTGCCCGTCAGGGAATTGTCAATGTCCACCTGGATCGTCCCGCCGTTATTGATGATGATTCCACTGCTTTCATAGGGACCGCTGTCGGCATTATTACCGGCATCCAACGCCAAGATGCCGCCGTTGACAACAGTCGCGCCGGTATATGTTTCCGCCGCGCTTAAAGTCACCGTGCCGCTGCCAATGTTCGTTAATGAGCCGCTGCCTGAAATCACGCCCGACTCCGTGATGCTGCCCGTACAGTCAAAAACCAATCCGCCGCTATTTATCACGCCGACTGAACCCAAATCGCCGACCCCAGTGGCATTACCGACCTGCAAAGTGCCGCTGCCGATGGTCAGTGTCGAGCCGCCCGAACTGGTCAATGTTCCCGCCAGCGTCAATGGATTGGCCGCATCGTTCACCACCACCAGGTTGTTGGCCAGGGAAACGGGCGTGGCCAGGACATCGCCCTGGCTGGTTGGGAGCTGCGTCAATAAAGCCGTGCCGGAGTTATTGAAGGTGAGTGAACCGCCATTGGCGGCGATTGTATAGCTGGCCACGCCATTGGCATCGCCTATTTGCATCGCCCCAATGGTGATAGCCTGGTTAAGATTGATGGTCTGCGGCGCGGTCAATCCGGCATTGACGACGGCCAGTTCGGTCACGTTGTTGGGAAAGCTGGAAACATTCGTCCAGTTGCCGTTTAAATTCCAGCTTTGCGCCGACGAGGTGATATTGTTGGTCCAGTCGGCCGTGGTGGGAGGGATCGGTGTGGCATTGACTTGCGCGGAATCCGCGCTCTGGCCGCCGATGTTAACTGCCGTGATGACGTAATAGTAATTCGTTCCATTAAGCACAGCAGTATCCAAATAACTGGTGCCTGAAACATAGGAGGCAATTAAAGTGTAAGGCCCGCCATTAGTCGTCGAACGGTATACATTGTAGCCGCCTGCACCAAGGGTCGCGTTCCAGGACAAATCCACCGTGTCATCGCCCGGCGACGCACTCAGGCCCGTGGGAACCGCCGGCGGAGTCACCGCCGGCGCATATCCGTACCAGCCACTTTGGTTGCAACCATTCGCAGCCGTCACGTAATAATAATTCGTTACCGCACCAGCCCCGGCGACCGACGTGTCTGTAAAGCTTGTCGTTGTTATCCCCGATTGAAGTAGCACAGGCGGCGTGCCGGGACCGAACGAATAAACGCTATAGCTCGTCGCACCTGCGGAAGCATTCCAGCTCACAACCACAGACGAACTGCTCGGGACCGTTACGACATTTGTCGGGGGGAGGGGCACATTGCATGAAGCAACGCTGGCCTCGGCTGAATTCGAGCTTTCTCCAATGCTGCTGACTGCGGAAACTACATAATAATAAGTCGTCCCGGTAACGACATTGCTGTCAGTATAGGTTGTGATGGGAACATTGGCAATCGTGGTGTATGGCCCGCCACTTTGCGCGGCGCGCTTGACGTTGTAAGTAAGGGCAGCAAGCGTGTCATTCCAATTCAGCGTAATTGGATTGCCGGGGCTGGCCACCAGGCCAGTTGGCGTTTCTGGAGCTTGCGGCGTGGCATTGGTCACAATCATCAGCGCATTCGCCCAATCTGCGTGGTCGTCAGTGGTTCCGTCATCGGCATCACCCACACCCAGTGTTAGCCGCCGTACCCCGGTCACATCCAAATTGATAGTCTGTGGCGTTTGGCCGCCAACCATGACACCGCTATCATAAATTTTTGCGCCATCTGCAAAGACCTGGAAAATAACCGTTCCATTGTCACCCTCTTCATTGTCAATTCCGATTGTGGCTTGAAATCGCGAACACACCCCGCCCAGGTTGTATTCGATGCCCGAATAGGAATTGACGCCGATGCCGTTCGTGTACTGAATTCCCCCCAGGGTAATGGTATTTCCGCCGATACTTTTATTCGGCACAATGGTTCCGTAGCCAGTGTAGGCATAAATAGGCTGCATGATGCTCAAATAATTTGTCCCCACCCCGGGCGGTGCGACGGGCGTGCCCACGATTTTTAAGAGCATGGTGGCATAAGGCGCAACCGTGGCGGTAAAGCTATTGGTAAAAGTCCCCAGGTTGGTGTGCCCCCACAAATCCCGCACGGTCGCCGTGGTCCCGGCTTGGAAAGCAAGGTTCGTCCAATTGCACGTAATGGTCGCCGATGTAGTGGTGCTGCGATTGAGCAGCGCGACGGCACGTGTGGTAAAATCATAACCCAGCGGCTTGCTCCAAACTTCCGCGCTGTCCTGGATGCCTCCCACGAAGACACCCTGTTCGCCCGCCGGATCCTGGTCCACTGCTATCGCCTCACTGTTTGTCAAAATCGCCAGCGATTGTGATGACATGGAAACGATATTATCACCCGCGATCAATGGCGCAGCCATCTCACACCACATGCTGAAGTGCGTTTGCGCGCCGACCAGGTTTGTCGCAAACTCGCCGTTCCCGATTTCCAGCATGTCCGGATCATTCCAGCGGCCCGGACCGGCGGCAAAGGCTGTTTCGCTATTGACGTCAATGTGCGAAATCATGCTTGCGAAGGTGCTCTCAATGTCGCCCGTTGTCCGCCAGTAATTACCCAGGTTAGGAGACCAGGATTGATAGGCTTTTGCGCCGCTGGTTCCATTTCCGCCGCAAAGGCAAAAGCAGATCGGCTGGCCGCTCATCATTAGCCCAGCGCTCATCTTGCCGTAATCCACTTCCGCGTTCGCATTGGCCGGTACATTGCAGTTGTCCTCCTTCAAATAATCCACCTGCCAAAAACCATAAGTCATCGCGTCCACATATTCATAGCCATAACTGCCGGGATCTTTCCCTACCGGGTCGATGCTGGTTTCAATGCAACTCGAGCACGTGTTCGTGCCATGGTCGGTGTAAATTCCCAGCTTAAGCCCCAGTCCATGGACATAATTTCTTAGCCATGGAATGCCATCAGGAAACTTGGTGGAAATCGAATAAGCCTGGATCACGCCGTTGGAATTCCGCGAACCGGCCCAGCCATCGTCTACGTCCACGTACTGATAGCCCGCCGCCTTCATGCCGTTGGCCGCAATAACACCAGCATTGTTCGTCACGATAAACTCGCTGATGCCGCAGCCGTACGCATTCCAATCGTTCCAGCCCATTGGCGGCGTCAAAGCAAGGTTATTCGTCAACGCCGCCGCTTTAAACGGCAACCATGCCAACAGTAGGGTGGCACGCCTAAGATTGAGCAAACGATCTTTCATCAACTTTCCTTGTTGTCGGTTTCTTATCGTTTTAAATAAAAACCGCCGGACAAGAAATTCCTGCCCGGCGGCTGTTAACATTATATTCGTTAAGCCGATCCCATCTTATGGCATCTGCAGGATGTAGAATTCCTGCGGCCCGTTGGGATTGACCACATTGGTCGAGAGGCTGATATTACCGCTCGCATTAAACGAGTTGGTGAACACAGGCGTCCACTGGCTGACGGGTATCAGGATGTTTGTGCTTTCGAGCAACGTATAGGTCCCGTTGGGCGCGCCATTGGTAGCTGAAAAGCTCAACGTCGTGCCGCTCACGCTGATGCCGGTGAATATCGCCGGCGAGGTAGGCAATGAGACCGTGAGTACCAGCGCACCACCGCTAAAGCTAAGGGAGGTCGATGCGCCCGCCACTACTCCGCCACCTGTAATGGTGTATGAAGAGGGCAAAGCTCCACTCACCGTCCCGCCTGGTCCGGCTGCGATGATGATATAAGTGCCACCGCCTAGAGCAGTGCCCGTATTGTTGATGGCCAGAGCTGTGCCCGCGGCCAGCGTGAATGTGCCGTTGGTCTCAGTCAATGAGGGTGTCCCGGCCGTGTACGTGAGACCTAATTTTCCGGCACTCGCATTGAAGTTACCGACAACAGTCGCCGTTGAGGCGCTAGCGTTATTGGTCAGCAACTGACCGGAAACCAGAGTGAAGCCCGAGGCGATCGCATGGACATTAAATACCGCGCCGCCCGCAATCGTAACCGGAGCGCTGTTGGAAGGATCCAGATCATCCAATACCAGTGTCCCGGCGGAGATAGTCGTAGGACCATTATACGTATTAGTCTTGTTGAGGGTGAGTGTGCCGGCGCCGAATTTAGTCAATCCGCCGTCATTCGCCGCGCCACTCTGCACTTCTTCGTTGACAGCGATGGATTGACCGCCGTCATTGATGATTGCGCCGCCGCCCAGGACGTACAACGCAAGCGGCACCGGATCACCCGAGCTGTCACTTATAAAGGTTGCCGCAGCTCCCGCACCGGCGACCAGTGTGCCACCATTGAAGTTAAACGTGCCGGTAGCACCAGGAGATGCCCCGGTTGCCGAGTTGGCTGTGGCAGTACCGATGCTGGTACATGACAGTGTGCCACCATTCAGGTTAACGGTGCCGAAGCTCGAGATGCTGGTGCCCTGTGCATCGCGTGAAACGTCTACTGCGCCCGAAACATTAACTACGCCGCTGCCGGAGATGTTCAAATATCCGATACCGCGGCTGGCCACGAACAAGGTATTGCCGACGACATTATTCGTGCCGCCACTGATGTTCAGGTAGGAAACACCATTGCCGATGTTGGCCCCCTGCAACTGACCGTTGATGGTGATCGTTCCACCGACTTGATTCACAATGCCCGTCGATGTCGCGATGTTCGCCCCTGTGTCCAGGCGTGAATCAAGCACCAGGACGCCGTTCGTCATGTTAAGTTCGGCAACTTGGCCTGCATTTTGCCCAAGCAGGGTGTCATTGGGCGTGCCGTTGGGCGTGGTGCTGGTAAAATTGGGCGCGCTCGTGGCGGTACCGTAGTTGAGCGTGCCAGCATATACCTCAATACTGCATGGCGCAGTAATCGGTGCCCCTGCGGCATTGTTCACTATGGTCCAGTTGACACTGGTTGAATTCAACACCAGGACATTAGTTCCTCCGGTTATGTCTCCAATCTGATCAGATAGTATGCCTTGGCCAGCCAGGGTAACCGTGGTAAAGGCAGCCGTAGTATTGGTCAATCCACCCAAAATGTCCAACGGGGCATTAGCGCCATTGAACGTTTGGTTGGCAGCCACGTCGATCGGTAAATTAACCGTTTGTGCATTGGCGGAATCGTTGAGGATAGTAACGGTTCCGGTGAGAGTAACAGCGTTTGTGCCGTCGAGAGCAAACAAACCAGCGCCGGGGGCAAACGTAATACTTGTGTAACTTCCACCAATGATGTCATTGGTGTTAACAATACGATTGCCGCCCGCGAAGTAGATCGGCTCGCCCGAAGTTGGGGATACGCTCCAGTTAGCCGCATCGCTCCAATCACTGTCTGTCGCGCTATCGCCAGTCCAGACCGGTGGTCCGCCGCTGGCGGTAACGGTAATCGCATGAGCCGTGCTGCTGACAGTGAGGGTATAACCATCAATTGACGGAACATTGATGGAAGAAACGCTGCCGCTCAGGCTGCCGCTAAAGGTCATCACCGTATAGGGCACGCCGTCCTCGAGCAGGCCAACCGGGAGGACGTTAAGGGTACAGCCGCCGGCGATATTGACATTGCCATTGACGGCAATTAAGTCATTTACGCCACCGCCCACCGTGTTGACGCTGTTGAAATTGACATTCACCGTGCTGCCGGATTCCCAGATGAAGCCCCCGGCGGTCAGAGTCTGAGGTGTTGAAGCCGTGCCTGGCTCAACAGTGCCATAGACATCCAGCAAATTGCTGACGACACCCGAACCGGTTAAGAAGCCATCGTCAACCACGTTCGTTGCAATAAAGCCGGCCACACTCAAAGAAGCCGCTCCATCCACCTGCACGCCCAATGGCGCATTGAGAACGTTGCTGATGATCATTGTGCCGGTGTGCGCTTCCACTCCACCTGCAAAGTTGACACTGTTTCCACTCAGAATTACCTCATTGGTGCCAATTTCCTCATAAAGAGTCCCGTTGCCGATAAGTGGGCCGACCAGGCTCAATGAACCACCGGCTGGTTCCACGTTACAATCCGCCGGATTATCGCCAGAGGAATTCGTAACATCAATCGTTCCGATAATTGTATTATTGCCCGAGGCATTCCAAAGGGTACCACCGTCATTAAGAACAATGACCTTATTCAAGCGGTTGGTCACATCATACAATTGGAATGAGCCAAGCGTGCCACCCGCGAAGGAATTACCCTCGATGATGACGGAGTTCGTCGGGTTGCCAAGGCTGGTGGAATTGCCTTCGAACTCAAAGATACCGTCCTGCACATCGATATTGGCCAGCGCCGGATCCACCGTCACACTGCAAACACCAAAGAAGCCGCCGCCGCTGGCTCCGGCGTGACCAATCTTGGTAATATTGTACGGTTGTCCGCCAGTGCTTAAGAACGCGGTTCCCGGGTTTCCGCCGGTGCCGGCGGGCGACCGCAAATCAAACCGATTTCCATTAACATCAATAGTGATGTTGCCCGAGAGCGTCAGGTTGGTCAGGCCCACGTATTGAACCGCCGCAGGCGCCTGTGTTCCAGCAATATCCGGGCTACTGTTCATGATGGCGCCTTCTCCATTCGCGCCACTGCCCTGGGCTATGATGCTGCCGTAGATGGTATAACCATTGATGTCTATGCTCGAACCGTTCGCCACGGTTGTCGTGGCGGTTCCCGCAGAGACACCCGAACCCAATGCGGTATAGCTGCCCAATTGCAATATGCTGTTGTTCGTGACGACTATATTTCCCGTATATGTGTTCGCCCCGGACAGTTGGACGATGTCACCGCCCGCCTGCGTGAACGAGCCTGTGCCGGAGATATTATTGCTCACGACCGTTCCACTGCTATTGTAGATGTTATAAACCAGCGAGGCGTTGTTTATGATGGGGCCCGTACCAACAGAACCGATGCCGTTGCCCGCGCCAACCTGTACCGTACCGTTGCTGATGATTGTCGAGCCGGTATAAATATTATTTTCATCTAGAATCAGCAGATTATTTCCTTGCTTGAGGAGGTTTATTGACCCTGCCGTTGAATTGCTGATCGTACCGGAACCAGAGAACTCGTATTGCAACACCGTGTTGCTCACGGTCAAGCCGCCAGGCGTTACGGTGGTGGTCACGTTGATGTTCGTCTGGCCCGGAGCGCTGTCGTTAAATGTCACGAAATCATCCTGGTTATAAGTGGTGGGCACATTGTTGCCATTGGTCGCCCAGTTGAAGGAAGTCTGCACATCCCAGTTGTTGGGGTTGTTCGCGTCTGTTCCAAGCCAGTGAATTTGGCGCGACGGCGCAGGTCCGGTCGTCAGCACTAAATCTATAAAGCCGTTTTCATTGGTGATGAAGCCAGCAAAAGCCGGACTGACCACGGGCAACGTACCAACTCCAATATTGGTCGCTGCGAGCACGTTTTGGAAGCTGATGAGGTGCAATTTGGAAGGATAGCTGGTAATCAGCGGCAGAGTGGAAACATTGACCACGTTGGTCGTGCCGCCAACGTTCAAAGTGGCAGTGGCCCGATTGGTTAGGCCGCCTTGCGCGATGTCAATATTCCAAACGGCATTGGTCAGGCCAAATATCGCGTTTGTGCCCGTCGAAGAGGCAAGGCCCGTCTCATCAAGTGTTGCGCCGCTAACAGCCACTGCGGCGCTGCTGTTGATGTTGGCGGTACCCGTCAGAATTAATGAACCGCCATTAACGTACGTGGACCCGACATAACTATTGACACCGCTCAATGTCAGCGTGCCCGTGCCAATTTTGACGATAGAGAGATCGTTCGCGTTTCCGTTATCCGAAATCGTCCCGTAGAAGCTTCCGGAGGCGTTATTAGTCCCGATAAAGAGAGTCGAGGCAGCCGGGCCAAAATCCGAGACGTTGTTAAGCAAGCTGTTACTAATGGAATTCAAAGCGCCAATCATGTCGTTAAAGCCGCTCAAATCCAAACGCGCAAAACCAGTGCCCGAAGCAATCGGGGTCAGGTTGTTGCCGGCCACCTGGTTATTGGCGAGCAGTTTCACATCGCAGCTGTCATTGACTGCCCCGTCAATGACCAAACCACCGGTCCAGTTATTGGCATTGGCCGTGTTGTTGCTCATCCAAAACGTGATTCCACTTGCACCCGCATAAAGTTCCAGCGTTCCAGGGCCGGTAAATTGGCCGCCAAAAGTAGATTTATCGGCAGACTGGTCGCTGATACGATCCGCGACCGCAGGCGCGCCGGAAGGCCAGTTGGTGCCGGTGGCATAAAAGCCCGGGGTTACCGGAGGCCCAGCTAAAGAGATATTGCCCGACATAATGAAACCGGTACTGCCCGTTCCCTGGAGCCTTATTGCGCCTTCGGTTTGTGCGCCAACATAAGAGCTTCCCGGAGAGATGAAAAAGTTATTCGGCATGTCGCCGTTCCCGGCGTTCTGCAAGGAAATTTCCGCGTCGCCACTTGAAATATAGACCGGGCCGACGCCGAGCGCATTGGTTTGGTTGCATTGTACGCGGCCTTTAATCATATAAGTACCGCCCGAGTAAGTGTTGCCGAGGTTATTAATATAGTCTGAACCTCCACCGGTATAAACCACGCTCACATGACCGCCACCCAAATTATCCTCAATCGCAGCGTTCATTTCGCCCTCGTTGCTGGTGTTGTTACCGTTGACGGCAATAATGATTTCACCAGGGATTGGGTTGCCCGCCGTCATCGGACCACAGGTCAGATAGCAACTGGTTCCACCGCCGATCGTAATTTCCTGTGCAGTTTGTCCACCAGGCACGTAGATGCCTCCAATATATATATTACCTTCGTTTGTTCCCAAAACCAAAGTGCCGTTACCGCTGGGAATATCGATTCCTGTATTTTTGGTGGTGGTATTGATATTCTCCAGAATGGTGTTGATATAAGTATTATTCGCGCCGTACGTCGTACTTGTACCGCCGGCCAAAGAGAAGTTGGCGCTGCCGGTCACTGTGATTTCGAGGTTGCTGGCTGTGCTTGGGGTGGTTCCACCCATAGCTCCCGCGGCAGAAAGCACAGCCGCTGCTGGATAAGTATATGGAACGACTGCTCCACCGGAAACTGTCGCCAAAGCTGAAAAACCACCGCCTGAGTTGGCCCCCAAGCCGTTATTGCCAATCAATCCAGCGCCGCCCAAACCCTGGATTAACCCCGTGCCATCCACCGCGTATGAAGAGGAGGTAACATTGGCTGAGCCGAAGTCGGCCACACCACCCAGATTTGCCGCTATACTGCCATTCAGGGCCAGGGTTGCCGATGGACTGTTAAATGTATAATATCCCCAATCCAGCGTCAGATTGTTGTTGACCGTTTCTGCAAGCGAAGTGGTGTTCGTTACGCCAATGTTGGCATTGAAACCATTGGTTTGGCCCGAAATTAAAATGCTGTTGCCGCCCAGAGTGAACGACCCGGTGGAATTGGTAAACACGATGCCATCAATCGGCGTCCCGTTGGCAAGGTCATCGTTGGGTGTGTACGTGCCACCACTGAGATTGATGAATTGAAGCGTGTCGTAGGGATTGGGCGTGGTGCCAGACAGCCAGTTGCCGCCAGCACTCCAGTTTCCAGAACCGTCATTCCAATAATCCACGCTGGCAGAAGCCGGCAATGCGGCTAGCGCGCCAATCGTAGTAACAGCTAACAACATCCAGTTTAAGAAGGCACGGCTGATTTGGAGGGAATGCGTTTTCATAGTATTTCTATCTGTTTTCGGGGCTTAGTACTTAAGTATTAGGATTGGTCTACGCGACAAGTTGTCTGCCAAAACTTTGTTTTTTACTATGCTTTAAAATAATTCTTACGGTTGCGCTGGATTCCCAGGGCTTACGGCATCTTGGGGAAGAAAACTGCCCCAACCCCGATGCCACGTAAAATTCCAAAGGGCATAAGTCATTTTTTGCACTTGGGCATGTCCATCTGCAAATGCAAAATTATTGGCCCCAACAGGCGGTGAAATGTTCCAATTTTTCGTGTGATCTGTATCTGAAGCCCCGGCATTAATCTGGTGGCGGGTAAAAGTAACACGCCCCATCTCCTGGCCTAGAGTTTGAACCTCATAACCCCCTCCAAACGCGGCCGTATAAAGATTTTCAGCCGGGGAATCCCCCTCACAAGGCCAGGCGTCGCACCATACACCATCAAAAAACATCGGTGTATTGGCCGGCTGGCTCACAGAGCTTTCATTAATATAATACAGCCCGGGATCGGCAGGATAATCCTGCGTCCCCTCAAAATTAACACCATCACCGGTGCCATATTTGGGAGGATTAGCACCATTGCCGGCCGGATTATAATAAAACCAGCCGTTATAAGCATAGTCGCATCCTATGGCTTGCAGTTTGGAAGTTCCGCCCCCGCCCAAAGTGCCAACCGTATAAAAATAGTCAGATGTCCCGGTTACATTTCCGTTATTCGGACCGGCGGTGGTGTTAAGACTATATTGAGCAATAACTGCAGCAGGAACAGGCTGGGGAGCCGTAGGACAAATTAGTAAATTGGTTTGGTCCCCGGCATTATCCAGCATTGGACCAATCCATTCGCTATTATTCCCCAACCATATGCTGTTGCCGGGTTGAATGTATAGTTTGTTATCGCCCACATAAATAAGATCGTCAGTGGCCAACTGCTTGAGATTATTCAGACAATAACTCGCTTGCGCTGTCCGCTTGGCACTGGCCAGGACGGGTAATAGCACTGCCGCAAGGATGGCAATAATAGCGATGACGACCAGCAATTCGATGAGTGTGAAACCTACAAGACGAGACTTTTTGGTAGTTAGGTCCATTGAATTGTAAAAAACTTACCAGAAGCATGGCCGAATACTATTGAACCTTCGTTCTAGTACTTTTGTACTAATTTTGTGTGTCATATTCGGTGCTTGCTTCTTCAAAAACCCTTTAAATAGTGCATATTAATACAAAGTGTACACCCGTAATATCCCCCATCTTTACCCCTTGGCATGATGATGATTTTTATGGATAGGATGGATAATACTACTCAGTATTAAACAGTACTAATCTCACCTGATTTCAGCCCGTCTTTGATGGCCTTCATATCGCATGTTCATGCATCTTGAACTTTGCGATTTTCCGTGTTATTCCAATCGCAAATTTCAACGACCATTCCGTATTATGCCTAAACCGCACCTAACATTCTGGCAAATCTGGAACATGAGCTTTGGCTTTCTGGGCATCCAATTTGGCTGGGGCCTCCAAATGGCCAACATGAGCGCCATTTACAGCTATCTGGGAGCCACCCCCGATAAACTGGCCATCCTCTGGCTCGCCGCGCCGGTTACTGGCGTCATTATCCAGCCGCTTGTAGGACAATCGAGCGACCGCATTTGGACGCGCCTTGGCCGCCGTCGCCCGTTTATTCTAGGCGGCGCAATCCTGGCATCGCTCGCTTTAATTTTGATGCCCAATTCCCCTTCCGTTTGGATGGCGGCAGGGCTGCTCTGGATTCTCGATGGCACCATCAACGCCAGCATGCAGCCGTTTCGCGCTCTCGTAGCTGATAATTTGCCGGAGGAACAAAATGCCCAAGGCTTCGCGATTCAATCGTTATTCATCGGCCTTGGCGGAACAATTGCGTCGGCTTTACCGTGGATGATGACCAACTGGTTCGGTATCGCGCCGGATGCCGGCGGCTCGGGCCACATCCCGCAATCGGTGCGGCTCTCGTTTTACATTGGCGCGGCAGCGTTCATGGGCGCGGTGCTCTGGACGGTTTTCACCACGTCGGAATATCCTCCTTCAGAATTGGAACTGGCGAAGCTTCGCGCGCGCAAATTCGATTGGACGCTTGGCCTGGATAAAATCTTCCTGCTCATCTTTCATTTGCCGCGCCGCATGTGGGAACTCGGCCTGGTCCAATTTTTTACCTGGATCGCAATGTTTTCCATGTGGGTTTATTTTTCACCCGCGGTTGCCAAAAATATTTTTCACGCGCTTCCCAATTCGCCGGAAATGGAAGCCGCCGGCGACTGGGCGGGCTTCTGCTTCTCCATCTATAACGCCGTGTGCTTCGTTTTTTCTTTCTTTCTCCTGTGGGCCACAAAATATACCGGCCCCAAACTCATGCATTTTCTCTGCCTGACCACTGGCGCGGTGGGCCTGATGACAGTTCCCCTGGCGACCGAGAAACACCAACTCTTCTTCGCCATGACCGCCGTGGGCATTGCGTGGGCCAGTATTCTTTCGATGCCTTACGCGATGCTTGCACCAGTCTTGCCGAAAGAAAAGGTGGGAGTACTGATGGGCATGTTCAACCTGTTCGTCGTCATCCCGCAAATCATCGCTTCCAGCTTGCTGGGGTTTGCTTTGAAACATTTCCTAAATGACGACCCCGCCAAAGCGGTCGTTCTGGGTGGCGCAAGCATGGGGCTGGCTGCCTTGTTGACCCTATTGCTGGTAAATTTTAAGAGACCTGCTGTGGAACCTCTGCCCGCCGTCAGCGCCGGCGCACATTAAGCGAAGAATTTATTGCTGCACGCTGCGGTGATAAATCCGCCATTCGAAGCCGTTCAAATGAAGCAATGGCAATCCATCCACTCCCGCGTCCGGCATGCCGGGAATTTGCACAGCCCTAAACTCCGGGCTGTTTTTCATCTCTACTCCCGCCGTCACCGGCCGGTTGGAGAAATTAATCGCTACAACAAATTCATCCTTGCTGTCCGCGCGCATGAATGTAGCCACGTCATTCTCATCTGAATTATGCAGCCACGTCACGCTGCCGCTGCGGAAGCACGGATACTTATCCCGCAAAGCAATCAGCCCATGATAAATTTCCCGCAAAGGCGGACGGTCTTTGGGATTCCAGAAAATCGTCAACTTGTCAAATAACGCCGGATCGCCGGACTCCGTCGCATCACCCACTTCCATGCCATTGTAAAGCAACGGTACACCGTCCAGCGTGAACATCAGCGCCGACGCCGCCAACGCTCCACGAATGCCATAACGCGCCACTGCCCGCGGCTCGTCATGGTCATCGGAAACCTGCATGTGCAGCGCGCCTTTGGGGAATTGCGCGCGACTCATCTCCCACGTCCGCTGGATGTCCGACGCTGGCGACCCGCCCTCAATGACCTGGTTCATCGTCGCCAGCAATGGCCAGTTGTAGTCGATGTCAAACGCCGTCGCCAGCAACTCGGGCTTGCTCGCTTCCGCCAGCATCATGATGTTTGGTTTGACCTTGTCCAGTTCCGTGCGCGCCTGGATCCAAAAAGCCGTGGGCACCATGTAAGCCACGTCGCAGCGGAAACCGTCAATGTCACACGTCTGCACCCAATACTTCATCATCGCGATCATGTAATCGCAGAGCGCCGGGTTGTCATAATTCAATCCCGCCACATCCGTCCATTCCGGCACCGGCGGCAGAAGTTTTCCGCTGGCGTCCTGCTTGTAAAAATCCGGGTGCGCCATCATCACACTGTCCCACGCCGTATGATCGGCCACCAAATCCATGATGACCTTCATCCCGCGCTTGTGCGCTTCGGCCACAAGTTGCTTATAATCTTCCAGTGTCCCATAATTCGGGTCCACCGCATAGTAATCGCTGATGGAATACGGACTGCCGAATTCGCCCTTGCGAAATTTTTCGCCGATGGGATGAATCGGCATAATCCAAAGAATCGTGACACCCAGCTTATGCAATTCATCCAGTTGCGCCGTCACGCCGTTCAAGTCCCCGGCGGGAGAAAAATCGCGCGGGAAAATTTCGTAAATGACACCGTCGCGGAGCCATTGTGGCGAGCTTCTTGCGTTTTGTTTGGAAAAATCCGGGCCGTCCGCGCGGACCTCAATCGCCGACGTCAAATGAAGCGCGGCAAGCAGCGCAGACAACTTTCCGGCATTTTGAAATAAACGGCGCATGAGGCGGGATTTTGTAGCTTTCCGTTCAGCCACGCAAATACTTTACGACGGCTTCCGTACGCGAATGCACATGCAGTTTTTCATAGACCGTCCGCACATAACTGCGCACGGTGTCAATGCTGATTTTCATGCGGTCGGCAATTTCCTTATAGGCGTAACCGTTGGCCAATTGGCTTAAAAACTCGCGCTCGCCCGGTGTCAGTTCGGACAACGAAGAAGTGCCGTCCGGCCCAACGCCGCCTGCCGTCCGGGAAAAGAATTGCACCACGCGCCGCGCCAGTTGCGGCGTCATGGGCGAGCCGCCCGTGTGAACATCCCGAATCGCTTCGAGCAGTTTTGATGACGCCGTGCGCTTGAGCAGATAACCGCTCGCACCCGCTTTGAGCGAATTGAAAAGTGAATCGCTGTCCTCGTACACCGTGAGCATGAGAAACTGCACTTCCGGCCGCATTGCTTTCAATTGCCGCACACATTCGTAACCCTTCATGCCCGGGAGATTGATATCCATGATAACCACGTCCGGCGAGTGGCGCGGGATTTCTTTGAGGGCGATTTCCGCGTTCGCGTAATCGCCAATCAGCTTCATGTTGGACGCCCGGCGGATGAGTGCAGCCAGGCCGGCGCGAATTTCTTCGTCGTCGTCCACAATGACAACTTTGATTTGCATGTCCTGTGCAATAGTGGCTACCACGCCTAACTGATTGCCTTAAGCGCGGCTTTTTCGCAACCGCATAAATGTGCGGCAAAAGCCCCTTGCGCTCAAGTGCTTCTCATGCCGTCCCGCTTAATGCGCCGCTTGAAAAGACACGTCTACCGACTGGCCTTGTGTCACCGCCGCTGGATTGAGAGGAACGACAAAAACATCGCCATCAGGCGCGCCGGCTTTATCTCCAAAGGGCATCGCCTTCTCTGCGCGGACCAATGGCGGGAAGGAGATTTCGTCCGCGATCTGCTGGCCATTGATTGCTGTTTCGGAAGACGTCAGTTTCTTCGGCCAATTTGCCGGTGGATGAATCCGAAATATCCATGTTCTTTGCGTCATGGCTCCAGGGAATTGCCCAACCACCGCATCAATCTCGACATGGACGGTCCTGCTGGCATCGTCTGCGGAACACGAAATCTGCGTCGTGCGAAATTGGCCGCGTTGGTAAGCCGTCGTGATCGTGTCATCTTCATACAGCGTCGCCGAATTGGTTTCGCCGGGGCTGGGATACAAATCAAGCGTGATTGGGTCCCACGGCTTTTGGCCGGTGTAATCCATTTCTGGCGCGAGCGGCAGGATCGCTCCC
>JASHZU010000302.1 GCA_030042375.1 Verrucomicrobiia bacterium | reverse complement strand
GTTTTGATTTGATTCTTTAACCACCAAGGCTCCAAGACACTAAAAAGCAGCCAAGCAGATCTTGAACAGAAGGCAACGGAGGGAACAAAGGCCGTAACCGGATGCCAAAACAATAAGATTGAAGAAAAGGGCGTTAACCGATAAAAGCAAAGCCACTATGTCTGCTTACATTGTTTTCACGCGAATAAAAACGCTGGACCAAAAAGAGCTGGAGGTTTATTGGGCAGGAATTGAAGCGACACTGAAGGGACAGCCGATTGAAGTCCTGGTGGCTTATGGAAAGCACGAAGTCCTGGAGGGAGATCCGATTGAGGGAACCGTGATCGCAAAATTCCCCACCGTAAAGGCGGCGAAGGATTGGTACTTCAGCGAAGCCTACCAAACTGTCGCCAAACACCGTCACAAAGGGGCAATTTACCAGGGGCTCATCGTAGAGGGCGTCAGCTAAGGCCAGAGGTCAGACTTTAATGGGCAGAATCAGCATCACACGATTGTCGTGGTAGAGACGGCGTTGAAGCTCGACGACAGTGTAGTTGTGCAACCATTGCGCAAAACGGCTTTCATCATCGAATACCAGTTTTCCGGCGAAGAATTGTGATTGGGGAAATTGGTCGGCGACTTCGTTGCAGAGCTTTTCGGCTTCGTCCACGATGTCGGTTCCCAGGGCGACGTGCGATTCGGAGTAGTATCCGTGCCGGTTGATGTAGGAAACGTAGCGTTTCACTTCGGCTTCGGTATGTTTGCGCAAATTTTCCACTTCATTCGCCCCTTTGAAATTGCCGGCATCGAGTATCCCGACCTGAATGAAGATAAAATTCTGATAGACTTTGGGAAACATCCGGATAACCCCCAGGAGCGTGTGCAGACCCATGCCATTGAAGCCGCGCACCAGAAAAACCGCCGTGCGTGCCTTCGTATCGCGCACCGGAGGATGCTTGACAATGGTGGTAATGGAATCATCGGCGGCGGCGGCGGCCTCCACCAAGTCGTTAAGGCGTTGGAGCTTTTTTTGCGTCAGCTTGTAATATCGTTTTATCCAGAAAGCCAAACCAATCAGGACGCCGGTGACCAGCAAGGTAATCCAGCCGCCTTCGAAGAATTTTACCATGCACAGCGAAACCAGAATGCTGCCGGTGAGCAGGAAACCGGTGCCGTTGATGAGAATTTTGGCCGGCCATTTGCGTTGCTGCGCGCGCACCTTCCACCAATGGCGTACCATGCCCAGTTGCGAGAGACTGAAAGTGATAAAAACATTGATACTGTAAAGGACAACCAGCACATCCACAGCCGCTTCGGTGAAAAATATCACCAGCAACGCGGCAAAACCCATGATTAGCACGCCGTTTTGAGTCACCAATCGGTCGCTCAAGTCGGCGAAAGGCGCCGGCATCCAACGGTCCACGGCCATGTTCGCCAAAATGCGCGGGCCGCCAAAAAACCCGGTTTGGGCGGCAATGAACAAGAGGGCCGCCGAAGAGGCCATGGCCGCCACGACAAAACCGTGCCCCAACCAAGCAGGCCAGGCCGCCGTGATTTTGTTGAACAGAACGGCGTTCAGCGTCTGGCCTTCGACGTGTTCGACGTGATACAGGAGATAGGCGAGCAGCAATCCGCCGACGATGAATGACAGCGAGATGCACATGTAAACCATGGTGCGTTTTCCTGTCTGTACCCGCGGCTCGCGCAGGCTGTTCAGGCCGTTGCTCACGGCTTCAATTCCCGTATAGGTACCGGCACCGAGGCTGTAAGCACGCAGGATGACGGCGAAAAGACCAAACAGGCCGACTTCGGCGCAATCAGATTGCACATCCGTCGCCACGCCATGGGCAATGGCCGGCAAATCACCGAAGTGCACCCAGATGGCCCAGATAATTCCAAAGGTGTAGGTGGCCACGAACAAAAAGAAGACCGGCACCCAAAGCACGACGGATTCCTTGGCTCCCCGCAGATTTAAAAAGGTCAGGAAAATGACGATGGCGATGGAAAACTTCAATTTCCACACATGCCACTCCACCGGCAGCATGCTGAAGAGCGCATCCGTGCCGCTGGCGACGCTGATGGCGATGGTCAGGATGTAATCACCAATCAGCGCGCAACCGGAAATGACGCCGACCGGCGGCGAAAGCAATTTGCTGGCGACTAAATATCCGCCGCCACCCGAGGGAAATACTTCAATGATTTGCGAATAGCTCAGGCAAATAATGACAATCGTAAGAATGGAGGCCGCCGCAACAAACAGACTTAAATGTTCATGGTTTTTTAGCGCGGTAAACGCCGCTTCAGGACCGTAAC
The DNA here is from genome assembly GCA_030042375.1 of Verrucomicrobiia bacterium. Next base: position 1,932 of record JASHZU010000302.1, on the reverse strand, counting down.
AGGAGGAAGACAAACCGTCTGCGCCGAGGCCGACCCATGCCAGCAAGGCGACCAGCGACATGTTTTGAAAGATTTTCCTGTCTGAAAGATTTCGGGCCTTCCCAATACAGACTTCCCTGGCCACGTTAAATATATTCATTGCGATGGAACACCATACAATAACATGGGTTTTTACTCACGTCCCAATTTTTAGAGGCGCCGATTGAGATTGAGATTACGGGGATGCCGGCGGTTTCAGCATTTTTTGCGCGCTTTCAAGATTGTTGCGGGCCAGCGTATAGTCGGGCTTTATACGAAGTGCCTGCTGATATTGATCAATCGCGTCCTGGATACGCCCGAGGGTTTGCAGGAGGTAGCCGAGGTTGTTGTAGGCCTGCGCGTAATCCGGTTTTAAACGGATGGCTTCCTGGTACTGGCGGATGGCGTCGTCCGTTTGGCCTTTCTTCGCAAAGGTTTCTCCGAGGTTGTTATGGACCAGGGCATTTCCGGGATCCAAACGGATGACTTCCTGATATTGTGCGATGGCATCATCAAATTGCTTTTTTTTGAAAAAGGTGTTTCCGAGGTCCAGGTAGATTTCTGGATTATCGGGGTCCAAGCGAAGAGCGTCATGATATTCGCCAATTGCGTCGTCATATTGAGCCATCGCATAATAGACGCTGCCCAGGTTGATGATGGCCGGAACGTCATAGGGCTTCAGGCGAACGGCTTCCTGCAGATAGCCCATGGCGTCGTCAAAATCGCCCCGGTCTTCCAGTGCAGCGGCAAGGTTATTATCCGCAATGTAGTTATCCGTGGTCACATCCAGGGCATGGCGAAAGAGAGTTTCGCTGTCTCGCCAATAACCCAGTTGTTGCGACGTCGTCGAAATGCACAAAAAGGCTGTCGCGGTTCCGGCGATGGACAAAATCATTGTTTGTTCCTTCCATTTCGAAGTCAATTCGCACACCCCCCAAACAATTAGAACAAACAAGCCCAGGGATGGAATGTACATATAGCGGTCGGCCAGCGCCTGGTCGCCCGCCTGCACCAGGCCAATCACCGGTAGCAAGGTGCCGACGAACCATAGCCATCCCATCGGCAGAAACGAGTAATGTTTTCGTTGCCACAGGACGAGCATCGAAATCACGGAAAGGGCGATCGCGGCCATCAACACTTCCGCGATCGGCCAATACGCGGGAAGCGGATAGAAAACGGCCAGGTTCATGGGCCAGAATAACATCCCGATATACCGGCAATATGAAATCAGCGCATTTTCGCATCGCACGCCAAAAGGTAATTGTCCGCCCGCCGCCACGGCACCGGCATGTTGCTGCACTGCCAGCGTCACAATGGATACGACAATCACGAGGGCAAAAAATGGTGTCTTCTCCAGGATAAGGCGTTTTATTTGGCCGGGCCGGGCCCGCCCCAGTGGCCAATAATCCAACAACAACATGACAAAAGGCCAGGTGACCAGCATGGCTTTGCTCAGCAGGCCCAAAAGTAAAAATAAAAATGCGAGCCAATAAAAAACATCCCGCCGCTGAAAAATTGGTGCAGGGATTTTGGATGCCGCTTCATTTTGATTTTCGGGTTCCGACGTTCGGGCATAATGGGCGTAAAAGAGGAGCGAGAGGAGGCCGAACAAAGTGCTCAGCACATCTTTGCGCTCGGAGATCCAAGCGACCGATTCAACATGCAGCGGATGAAAAGCAAATAACGCGGCGACGGATACGCTTCGCCACGCGGCGCTGGTCATCTCACGCAGTAACACAAAAACCAGCACGGAGTTTAAAGAATGAAGCAGCACGTTGACCAGATGTGGCCACCATGGATTTAGGCCGAATAATTGACAATCCAACATATGTGAAAGCATCGTTATGGGGTGCCAATTGGAAGCTACGGGATTGAGGAAAGCGGATTTTATGCTATCGAAGGCGAGGCCGTTTT
>JASHZU010000039.1 GCA_030042375.1 Verrucomicrobiia bacterium | reverse complement strand
AATCAGGACTTAATAAATGCCAGCAATTCTTCGTTGACCTGATTCTTAAGCGTTGTGCACATGCCATGCGGCGCGCCTTTAATTATTTTGAGTGTCGCGTTCTTAACCAATTTAGCAGAAAGTAATGCCGAGTCGGCAATCGGCACAATTTGGTCGTCATCGCCGTGCAAAATCAGCGTCGGCACGTCAATCTTCTTAAGGTCTTCAGTCATGTTCGTTTCGGAGAAGGCCTTGACACAAAAGTAAGAGGCGGGGAAACCCGCCATCATTCCCTGCAACCAGAAAGAATTGCACACGCCTTCTGAAACTTTGGCCCCCGGCCTGTTGAAGCCGTAAAATGGCATGGTAAGGTCCTTGAAAAACTGCGAGCGGTCTCCGGCCACAGCCGCGCGAATGCCGTCAAATACCTCCATTGCTGTGCCACCGGGATTTGCAGCCGATTTTAACATCACCGGTGGCACAGCCCCAATCAGTACCGCCTTGGCAACACGCTTGGTTCCGTGACGTCCAATATAACGCGCCACTTCACCGCCACCCGTGGAGTGGCCGACATGAATCGCGTTCTTCAAATCCAATTTCTTTACCAGTTCCGCCAAGTCGTCGGCATAGGTATCCATATCGTTACCCTGCCAGGGCTGGCTGGAACGGCCATGGCCCCGACGGTCATGTGCGATGCACCGGTAACCATGCGACGCCAGGAAAAACATTTGGTCCTCAAAGGCATCCGAGCTCAACGGCCAGCCGTGGCTGAAAACGATGGGCTGACCCGAGCCCCAGTCTTTGTAATAAATTTGTGTACCGTCTTTTGTCGGAATTGTGTTCATACCTTAATCGGCTGCTGGCTGCTCCTTGCTACTCTCACACGTCATCGTTTTCATGCGCCTACTTTATCGCAAAATGCCTCGGCATGTATATTCCACGACTAGGGTAAATTTGATTAACTCTTTCGGGTTGGACTAAAAACGATTAAGAAATGAAATATTGAGTTGACAACCGTCCGGTCAATGACAGTTGGCACTTTTGCGACAAATATCCCCTTCAGCAAAGTCAACCAGGACTTTCTGCATCAATTAAGATTCAACGTACGAAGAAACTGTCACCAGGATTTCCGCCCCCTGCCCTCGCTGGCTTTTGATCGACAATTTCCCTCCCAAACGCATCGTGCGTTCCCGAATCCCCACCAGCCCAAAGTGACCGTCCCTGGTCCCATCCGGACCCTCCGGATCAAAACCGCATCCGTCATCCCGAATCCGCAGTTGTAGTTCCCGGGGCGCATATTCCAGCGTCACTTCCACTTCCGTGGGATTGGCGTGCTTCACTGCGTTCGTCACCGCTTCCTCACAGATCCTCAGAAAATTGTCCTCAATGCCCGGCGTCAATTTGTGTTCCACACCACACGTAATAAACCGCAACGGAATGCCAGTGCCCTGCAGCGCCCGTTCACTCACTTTTTTCAATGCCTCTGCGAAATCCCCGTAATTCTCCAACGAAGACGAGCGTAATTGCCAAACCGACCGGCGGGCTTCGCTCAAATATTCATCCGATTGTTTCAGGATTTTCTGGATCTGTTCCTTCGTGCCGGCCAGTGAGGAAGGCAAGCTGCTGGTGACCGCGTCGAGCTTCAGTCCGACCCCTGTGAAACCTTGCAATAATGTGTCATGCAGTTCCTGCGCCAGGCGCGTGCGTTCCGCAAGTACTGCTTTATACTGAATTTCAGCTTCCTTGCGCGCGCTCATTTCAAACTTCAATTCCTTGGTTCTTTCCTGCACCCGCGTCTCGAGCTGGTCGTGGGCTTTTTGCAGTTCATCCTGGGCCTTGATCTTTTCGGAGATCGACTGTCTCAAAACGGTGTTCTTGCGATGAATCATGAGCATCCAAGTGGTTCCCACCACCGATGCCACCAGCAGGATGCCGATGACGATAAATAAATGTTCGGGAGTCCACCAGCCGGGTTTTTTTAGGATGCGAATGCTCGAGGCATCAATAGGCAGGACCTGGACAGTTTCAATCTTGCCATCCCCGCTGGCTTCCAACAGGCAAATACCGGAAACTTCGAGCGTGCTGCCGATGGGGATGTCCGACAGCCTAGCAAATGACCCGGTGTTAGGCGTTACAACTGCAAAAAAATACCGGTCGCTTTTCAGTGTTAGAACATCTTCATCCTCGGTATTGGTCAACGAATTGGCGGTTATCGAGGATCGTAACGAACGGTCAAGCAATTTACCTTGCAGTGAAACGAGGTCTGCATGATGGACGCCCGTGAAAAGCTCTTGAATGGAAACCTCTTGGGGAACGACGGTTTCCCGGGGTTCGGATGTTCGAGTCAGGGTTGCATCTTCCAGGATGGGAAGAAAACGTTCCAGGCTGGGAAAACCGACAGCATCAATGACTTCACCGGGAGCGAAGATATTCGTGCAGTTACATTCTACTTCGAGGCCGCCGGTTTGGTCATGCAGGAAGATGTCCTGGCCCGGCCGTTGATAGGTGACAACACCCCTTACATGAATCCTGGAATCAGTGAAATTATATCGGCGATACTGTGCAATCCGGTTTAATGAGGTAAGCGGCGCTTCAGAAATGGCCGGATCCGGAAGTTGATCCACAATAAAATCGGATTCTTGAGGAACGAACAAGACAACCGTGAGCATGTGCCTGAGCGTGGCGTTAAACGAAGCGGCAGCGGTGCCTCTCACACGGACGGTTGCTCCCACTAGCGATTGGGGATCAAAATTGGCAGGAAGCGGCGGAAATGCCCGAAAGCGGAAACCACCGGATTCCAGTTCTACTCGAAGCCGCGTTTTGACGATTTGCGACGGCTCCGCTGACCTGACGACGCCAGACAGTTCAACACGTTCTCCATCCGCAGCACCAGACATAAAGCGTTCCGTGGAAATAGGCACGGCCTGAGGCAGTGGAGCGGTTCCCAGTTTTTTCCAGCCCGCTGAATTAATATCCGGCGCATAGCTTCCCGGGTGACTGAAACCGGACACTTGAATGACGTCGCCCAAAACTGGCTGCGAACTCAACTCAGTGTTAACAAACACTCCTCCAGAGGAGTCCTGGACAAAAAAATCTCCTCCCCAATTGGGTTCGGCCGCAGTCACCACGCCGGTTACCAAACATGGGATGGCTTTGGCGGCCTGGGCAGAACTGAGCGACAATATTTCAACGGCCGCGGTAAGCACATCGTTCGAGGCGACTGTACCCGGAAGTGAATCAACAATTAAATCAGACGTTAGTGGTTGAAATATCGCGACGGAAAGAAGGCGTTTGTTTGCGGCGTCATAGGACGTAGCGACAGTACCTCTCACGTGAACCGTTTCTCCCACGAGAGCATTTGGATCAACATCGTTGTTAAGTGTTGGGAATACTTGAAAGTTATAACCGCCGGATTCTACCTCCAGGGCAAGTGGTGTTCCCGCCTTTACTGACTTAACGGTGCCGGACACTTCAATGCGGTTCCCATCTTCGGCGCCGGACATAAACCGCTGAGGCGAAATCAACTTGGCATCTGGCAGCGGAGCTGTCCCCAGCTTTTTCCATTGCGGTGACACAATGTCCGGTGTGTATTCACCGGGATCACTGACTCCCCTGACCTGAATCAGGTCTCCCGGAACCGGATGTGAATTATCCGTGGTGTATACGAATATTCCTGCGGTCGAGTCCTGCACGAAAAAACTCCCTCCCCAGCTAGGATCGGCTGCAGTGACCACACCAGTAACGCAAACGGGGATTGCCCGGGCCGCTTGATCAGCGGCCAACGAACGTATCTCGGCGGTAGTGGTGAGGACCTCGTTGGTAACAACCGCAGAGGTTTTGGACACGGCAAATACTATCCAAGAAATTAAAACTATCGCTTGTATAATCCGAAACATAAACAGACGATTGATTTGACCCCCGGAACTTACCAATGTCAAATCACATTAGTATTTGGATTCAACGTACGAAGAAACTGTCACCAGGATTTCCGCCCCCTGCCCTCGCTGGCTTTTGATCGACAACTTCCC
>JASHZU010000301.1 GCA_030042375.1 Verrucomicrobiia bacterium | reverse complement strand
CCACGGACCCGACGGATTTTTGGCCGTCACATAAAAATTCCCGCCCTTATCCACGAATGTGGTGATCATGTAAAACGTGCCATCATGATAACGCAACGTGGCGGCATAAATGCCCCCGGAAGAGCGCGCATGGTCGAGGTTCAATTGGCTTTTGCGTGTCAGGCAATATCCGATTAGCTCCCAATGCACCAGGTCCTTGCTGTGAAAAATCGGGACGCCGGGAAAATACTCGAACGAACTGTGGACCGTGTAATAGTCATCTCCCATACGGCAGATGCTTGGATCAGGGTAACAACCGGGAATGACAGGGTTTTGATACGTTGATTGAGATTCGGACGAATGACCTGTTTGTAGAAACGCCAGCAAAATAAAAAATAGGGGAATCTTTTTCAAATGGGGCAAATCGGTTTTTAAAGACGAAATCATGTAAACTGAATATTCCTTTGTGGAGGAATGGACAATCTTATGATTCGCATGGAGTATCCTCTGATTTGGCGTTTCTTTCTTGAAGGCAACAGGTTGACGGGAAAATAGTTTATGAAATGGTGAACGAATTTTCCCTGAAGGGTGAGACCGCCTTGATCACCGGCGGAGGAAGTGGCCTGGGCTTGGGAATCGCGGAATGTTTTGTCGCGGCTGGCGCGCGGGTAGTGCTCGTAGGGCGGCGCGCCGATGTTCTGGAACGGGCCGTCAAGAAGCTGGGCAAAGCCGCCACCTTTGAGCCTCATGATATCCGGGCATGCGACGAGGCCGAATATTTGGTTCGATGGCTTTCAAAAGGCAATGGACCGATTTCCATTCTGGTCAATAACGCCGGCATCCACCTCAAAAAACCGGCCCTGGGAACGACGCCGGCGGAATTTAATTCGCTGCTGCAAACCCATGTCGTAGCGGCATTCAGCCTCACGCGCGCAGTGTTGCCCCAAATGATTAAGCGAAAACACGGGAACATTTTATTTACGGCCTCCATGGCGTCGGTGTTTGGCATTCCGCTGGCGGTAGCGTATTCGGCGGCCAAATCGGCATACCTGGGCATGGTGCGTTCGCTGGCCACGGAGGTTTCGCCGCGTGGAGTGAGAGTCAATGCCATCGCGCCGGGCTGGATTGAATCCAACCTGATGCCTAACGCCCTGAACGGAGATCCGGCGCGGTCCCGGAGGGTTCTCAGCCGCACGCCAATGAATTGTTTTGGAACGGCCAAAGATGTGGGCCTGGCGGCGACCTACCTTTGTTCACCGGCGGCACGGTTTGTGACGGGTGTCTTGCTGCCGGTAGATGGGGGCGTGAGCATCGGTTTTTAAGATTTTTTATTTGGAACAAAGTTTATGAGATCCTTAGTGCTACCGTTGAAAACAGATCCCAATTTATTTTCTAAAATAGAATCCATGAAGAAGGCCTTCGAAGTAAAAAATCCCGATTTCACTTTGAGTCCATTGACCGGGATGGTTCGAAGGCATTACATCGACTGCGCCCGGTATATCCTGGAACGGGCGTTTCATCATGTGCAGTCGTTTGACCAGCCCATCGTGTTCCCAGCCATTCCCGGTAGCAAATCCTATCCCCAGCCCAACGATCCGCCCTGGCGAACACGGTCGCACGAATTCGAGGCTTTAGAGCGCACATTCAATCTGGCTGCGCCGCTGATGCATGTGGATCCGGAGATTAGCATCAAAGGCATCAAGCTGCGTGATTATTATTGCCGCCATTTTTATAATGCGCTCACTCCGGGCCACCCCAACAGCATCCCCATGCCTGATGACTTGCCCGATGCCACCTACCAATTCACCTGCGAATTTGGCGGTTGGACCAAGACCATGCTGCTTATGCCCGATGTGCTCTGGCCGCATTGGACCAGGCAGCAACAGGACGAAGTTGCCGCGGCCATCTCTAAATGGGCCCATCATCGAACCACTCAGAACAACTGGCGTTTGTTTAATATCTGCGCGCTCTCCTTTCTCCGGAAGAAAGGCTATGCCGTCGACGATGAACTGTTGAAAAGCCATCTCTTGTGGATCGCCTCATATCATGCCGGCGACGGCTGGTACCTGGAACAAAGTTACAATTATTACACGATTAGCCTGTTCGTCGTTTATGGGACGATTTGGAACCTCGCATTTGGCCATGAACATTATCCGGAAATAGCTGCTCTCCTGGAAAAAAGTTTTAATGAATTGTTTATAACTTATCCGAACTTTTTTGGTCGCGACGGCTACATTAACATGTGGGCACGCAGCATCTGTTATCGGCTTTGGATTTCCGGCGGATTTCCGGCGTCGTTTATGCTCAAGTCGAGCCCGCCGATTGAACCCGGATGGGCGCGCCGGCTTTGTTCCGGTTCACTGTTGCAGTTTACCACGCGGGAGGATTTTTATGAGAACGACATTCCCAGCCTGGGTTTTTATGGCCATCGCGAGTTTGCCATCCAGAATTATAGCTGCCCGGCCAGCCCGTTCATCATGTTTCTTCCCTTTATTGCCCTGGCTTTGCCCGAAGATTCTCCGTTTTGGACCGCGAAAGAAAACGACGGGATGTGGAGCGGGCTGGGACACGATTCCAAAAGGACCATCCTGGAAAAGCCCGGTTTGGTGCTGGTCAATCATGGCAGCAGCGGAACTTCCGAAATTATTTCGGGCAAGGTTTATGATGACGATCACAACTATTCCAAAATCGTCTTTAATACTCATTTCCCTTGGGAAGATCATAATCCACAAGGAGGCACCTCGCAGGAATACAGCTTCCGCAGCCTCGACCCGCGCGATTTGCGCGGTGTGGACATTAATTTCTACCTGACCGGCCGCGCCGTGGACAATGCGGTTTCCCAGAACTATTCCACCTCGCAAAGCATTCTTTTCAACGGTGTGCGGAACGATGTGCTGTACCGGCAGTTGATTATGCGCAAACCACCGAATAATGGGGTCGGATATATCATTGATTTGGGAGAGATTACCATCCCGGGGGGGGTTGTGCGGGTTGACCGATGCCGTCTCGCATTCGAGCATGAGCTGACGTTGGGCCATTTCGGTCTTCCACATTCAGGAGGAAAAAAAGCCAGCGTACTAAATTTAACAGACGGTGCCAAAATGGCGCTGACGGCTTCCATCCTAGGCCGGCAGGTGGCGTTGATTGCCTATCATGGCTGGGACAGGCTGGAGCATCGCGTTCACACTGGTTTTAATGCCGAAGCTGATGAAAGCACCGTCCTGCTTGCTTATCGGAAGCGAACCGCAAAAAATCCGCCTATGGAATTGATGATTACCGTAATGCTGCACAAGACCGATGATAGTCCATGGACAAAGGAACAATTATCTCCGATAAAGGGATTCGAGGTTACGGACGTCACTCGCTCAGGATCGGTTCTTGGCGCCGGGATAACGTTGGCAAACAACAGGCAATACATCGTTGATTTCAAAGACATTGATGGCTTCAAATCGTGCTGATTTTTTATCTGGTTCAGCCGTAAGAGTGATCATGGGTTTTAGTGATTTTGTTCGAGGCTCGAATACAAAAATCCCACGATAATCCTCATTAAAAATAGAAGTATCGTTCGGCTGGTATTTTCGATAAAGTGAAAAATCTGAGGAATTTTACGCCCATGCGCAAAATTGATTTGAACAATTTTCAGGTGGCAACGAGCGAGACGGCGCGTGATATCAACAGTCGGATCATGCTCAACCTGGTGCGGAAACACCAACCGATCTCTCGTGCCGATTTGATGCGCCAATCCGGGTTGCAGCGCAGCACCATCTCAGTCATTACGGAACAACTGATTGCCGAGGGCTGGCTGCGCGAAGGCGCTGTCGGCCAATTGCCACGCGGACGAAGCTCAACGTTTTTGCATCTGAACGACAATCGGGCTGGCATCTTCGGAATCAATATCCAGCCATTGACGACGGATATCGGCCTGGCCAATCTCAGCGGCCATTTTTTAGCCCAGGAAACCATCTCTACGCCCCGCACCTCGGCCATTTTTGTGACCAAATTTAACACCTGGGTTCGCGAACTGATGAAGCAATATCCAATGATGGCTTATGAAGGCATTGGGGTAAGTCTGCCTGGTCGTGTGGATTTGTATTCGCAGAAATTTATTTTCTCCCCAAATCTCGGATGGCATGCGGCAGATTTGAAAGGCCAGCTTGAAAATGCTACTGGACTTCCCGTGAGTATGGAGAATGCGGCGAATGCCTGCGCTCTCTCGGAATTTTGGTTTGGCAAGCATCCGGAAGGGGTGAGAAATATTGTTGTCGTGACAGTTTCTGAAGGTATTGGGGTGGGAATGATCTTAAACGGCCAGCTAGTGCGTGGGACTTCCGGCATGGCCGGGGAATTCGGCCATGTTACGATTGATGAAAATGGCCCCCTGTGTGGTTGCGGCAACAAAGGTTGTTGGGAAGTTTTTGCATCTAATTCAGCAGCAATACGTTATTACAATGAAGCGGGGCATGGGAAAAACCAGGTAAAGACGCTCACGGAAATTTTAGCACGAGCGCAACATAAGGAGCCGCTGGCGGTAGAGACTTTGGAGCGCATGGCCAAATATTTGGGTAAAGGCATTGCCATGCTTGTGATGGGACTTGCGCCCGATGTCATTGTCGTTGTGGGAGATGTAACGCACATATGGAACCGGGTTCATCCCATTATAGATAAGGTGGTTCGCAAGTGGGCATCCACCCATCCGGCGGTTAGAATCATGGCCAGCAGCCCGGAATCGCAACCGAGGCTGCGGGGAATTGTCGCATTGGTGCTGCAAAAGTATTTTGGGGCGCCGACTGTCGCCTAAAAAGGGGACAAAAAGGCGGTCAATTTAGTACAACGGTCGAATTTTTTTGTTTTTTGACGTTCTTTAGGAGGGTGTTTTATACATTAAAAGCCTGTAAATATTAGGTTTTCTATAATTTGTTCGAACCTCGAATTTTGTGCTTGACAGTAGGGCCTTTTTGGATAAAGTTCGAGGCACGAACAAATCCATCTAGTAAAATAGGGTCAACCCCCTTTACGTCCATGCGTAAAATTGATTTGAACAATTTTCAGGTGGCAACGAGCGAGACGGCGCGCGATATCAACAGCCGGATCATGCTCAACCTGGTGCGGAAACACCAACCAATTTCCCGTGCCGACCTCATGCGCCATTCCGGCCTGCAGCGCAGCACCGTCTCGGTCATTACGGAACAACTCATTGCCGAGCGCTGGTTGCGCGAAGGTGAGGTCGGCCAATTGCCGCGCGGACGCCGGCCAACGTTCCTGCATCTCAATGAAGATCGCGCGGGCATTTTCGGTATCAACGTTCGTCCGTTCATGACGAACATGGCGCTCGCCAACCTCGGCGGCCGCTTTTTGGAACAGGAATCGATTGTTACACCCACCAGCCCCGATGAGTTTGTGAAGCAGATTGGCGAGCGCATCCATTTGATGATGAAGGAGCGTCCGCAAATGGCCTATGAAGGAATCGGCGTGAGCTTGCCCGGTCGTGTGGATTTGTCTTCTCAAAAATTTATTTTTGCTCCGAACCTCGGCTGGCATGAGGAGGATTTGAAGGAACGGCTCGAGCGGGCGACTGGTTTGCCCGTCGACCTGGAAAACGAAGCAAATGCTTGCGCCTTATCGGAATTTTGGTTCGGACGCCATTCCGACAGCGTAAGTAATTTAATTGCCGTGGCGGTTTCCGAAGGCATCGGCGTGGGAATGATTTTGAACGGACAAATTGTGCGCGGCCCTTCAGGTCTTGCCGGTGAATTTGGCCACGTGAGTATCAATGAAAACGGGCCCAAATGCGGCTGCGGCAACCGCGGCTGTTGGGAAGTGTTTGCCTCCAACTCAGCAGCAGTCCGTTATTATACCGAGGTAAAATTGGCGAAACGCAACGGGAAAGGCCATCCATTACACACAAACATAACGTTCGAAGATGTGTTGCAATTGGCTGAACATGGGGATCTCCAGGCCCTCGAAGCGCTTGATCGTATGGCTCATTATCTGGGCAGGGGCATCGCGATGCTCGTTACCGGCCTGGCACCCGATGTCATCGTGGTTGTTGGCGAGGTGACCCGCGCCTGGGACCGCGTTGGCCCGATTATCATCGACGTCGCCAGGCAACGCTCATTCACTCACCCCACTACTCGGATCATTGCAAGTGGGCCCGCACCGCAGCCGCGCCTCCGTGGAATTATTGCGTTAGTCCTGCAAAAACATTTTGGCGCGCCATCGATTGCATGAAAATCAAAAATACATTCTTTGTCGAATTTGTTCTCTTGTCGAACTAATTGAGATGTCAAATGAAAAGCCAACTTCTTGAACAAATCAAACCGGCCAATGGGGATGGTTCCAGCCGCAAGGCGCAAAGCATCTCATCCGAAATTGCTCAACGAATCGCGCGGAGCATCGCATACATGGTCGAGCACTTGGACCAGCCACTGCAGGTTTCGACACTGGCAGCGCAGGCCAGTGTTTCACCGTCCCATTATTTTGCGCTTTTCAAAAGGCAGACCGGAGCAGCACCGATAGATTTCTTCATTCGCCTGCGCATGAACCATGCGCGTGAATTGCTGGATTCCACTTGTTCCAGCGTCAAGGAAGTCGCGGCGACCATGGGCTATGACGATCCGTTCTATTTTTCGCGCGTATTCAAATCAGTTCACAGTGTGGCTCCAGCGGAATACCGCAGGCGAAATGGGCAGGGCAGGGCGGCGGCTCCAGGAACAAATGGCCGGTCAGTGCAACCGCTGGCCCTTTCCATGCAGGGAACACCGGCCAAACAAAGCAGAATATCGTTTCTATAAATCAACTGAGCTATGTTCAAAAGAATTGTTCAAAAAAATTGTTCCAGCGGTTTTACATTGATTGAGCTGCTGGTGGTCATTGCCATCATCGCCATCCTGGCGGCGGTCTTGCTGCCGGTTTTGGCCAAGGCGAAGTTCCGTGCTCAAGTCACCAGTTGCACGTCCAACTTCCGGCAGTGGGGCGTGATGGTCAACGTGTACTCAGGCGACGATGCCCAAACCCGCTTCCCCAGTTGGCCCTGCACCGAGTCCGGCGGAAATCCCACGGATGTTGCTGCTATGCCAAATGATCCAAACGATAATTTTGTATTGGGTATGGCACCCTACGGTCTAACCGTTCCAATGTTCTTTTGCCCCGTCCATCAAATTGATTATAACTACGCCAATACCTGGTGCGAGCTTTATCCTCTTCTTAAACAGCCATTAGACAGCATAGATGCGCTGGCCGACTTTATGGACTCGGACGCTTCAGTTAGCTCGGGCGGCCAGACATACACAGGACGGTCCGAAAACTCAGGTTATGGAAAACTATATTACGAATGGTGGGTGCCCCGCTATAACACTGCACCTCCCCAACCCCAGCTTCCAGCAGATTTGTTCCCCTCGTCAACCTTCTCGGGCGCTAGTGTTCCTAACGGTTCTGTGGGCTGGCCTATGAAGGCGACTGATCTCAATGCAGGGCAAGCGGCGGTAGTGAGCGATTTGGCGGAAGGGAGCACGACTGCTCCGAACCCTACAAGTATTAGCAACATTCCCAACATCCAAACTTGGGGTAGCAACGGTCTTCCCTGGCCCGAGGATGACGCGCATTTTTACAATGGCAACCTAGACTCAATCAATGTTTGTTTCGGCGACGCTCACGTGGATTTGCACAACAGTTTCAAGATACAGTGGCAATACACGGCGGAGGCTGTCAACTTTTATTGAGATTTTTGAAAGTCATAGGATTATCCATACAAATTATAGTTTTGTCCATTCCGAAAGTTTAGATGTTAGTGTATAGTTAGTTAAACAGCCAACAGTTATGCATTAAGTATTGCGCTTCCGCATATCTAACTCAGCCCAAACTAATATGAAAACCTATATTAAAATAAACGCCGGTGTTCTCTTTGCTGTGCTGGCCCTGGCCGCATGCCAAGTGGCGCGAGCCGACATCACGACAGTTACTAATGATGTGAACGTTGCATCATGGGATGCCGTTGGCGGGAATGCGCCGTTCTACGCGACTAGCGTCAATGCGACGACCTCCCAGGGCGTTCCCAGCGCCGGTTCGCCTTCGACGACGACTTACCTCGTGCTGAGTGAAACATTCACCATCACCAATAACGGCGCGGGCGGGCTATCGGCCGCCGCGGCCTCGTCGAATTATGTTTTAAACGCTATTTCTTTTTTTGCGGGTGGCGGCAGCGGGCCGATCCAGGTTCATTTGTTTGATGTTACTACGAACTTAACCTCAAACAACGGCAGTATTCTTAACGGTTCCGGCGCTACCTATGGCTTTAACACCGATGGCGACCTTTTTGGAAATGGCTACGGTCTTACGTTCAGCAATTCGTTGCCAGCAGAACGGCAGGAAGTGATCGTGCTTCAAAACGGTCCTTATTCGCAGGACCAGGTTGTCCTGGGCACTAATCATACGTATGCTTTGGAATTTTGGGTTCCCGCGTCCAATACTGGCAGTTTAGACTGGTATAGAGGTTCCGTTGCTGATCCGGGCGGTCAGGGCATGGGCAGTCACGATGCAAGCCTTGCGACAAATCGGCTGACGCTCACGAGTTTGGGTTTGGCCGGCGGAGCGCCTCGCACATTTGCCGTTGCGTTTTATGGCGCACCGACGACGAACGCATTGACCGTAAGTACCGATACCAATATGATCGCACCAACCGTTTATACTGTGGACGACTTTTCCACCAATGGCGTAAGTGATTCAAACCCGGTCGGCGACGATTATTTGGCTAACACCAATTACGCCTATAACGTAATTGGTAATATTGCAAACGTTTGGAAGGAGTGGTTTGGCAACGGAGGACCTGGCGGATCAGACCTCAGTGTTTCCTTTAACCCCAATGTGAACATCAGCGGTAATACGAATGAAAACGGAGCGATGCAGCTCAACTTTACTTGGAACGCGGCCTCCGACGGATACCAGCAATGGCTCCTCTGGCATGGGAACGCGAACACGTATGTTCCCACGGTCGCGGGGGGGGCGACCGGTGTCGGCTACCCACAATACACGAATGTTGAATGTGACGTGAAGTTTGACCCCAGCTCGGTCACGAATACCAACGGCGTTTACGGCGTCATACGGCTCATGGCTCGCGGCGTTGGCGATTTTGGCCAGCCTTGGATAAACAGCAGCTACACGACCATTACCGACACCAACTGGCACCATATAAACGGGCAGCTACTCGCCTCAAGCTCCGATGCCCTCAATATTGGCGACGTCGTCATTGGCGAAGACGTGACCGGTTACGTTAAAGGCGGCGGCCTAACCGGCAATCAGATCTTATATATTGATAACATCAGAATCACCGGACCGGGAGGGGCCGCGGTGGTAGTGCCTCCGCCCACAGTGGGGAGCCCAACCAAGGCATCACCGGGGCTGCGTATGTTCGCTGGGCCCACCAGTACGGATGATCGCACGGTAGTGTACACTGTTGACCAAAATCAGTCCTGGGTAGGCGCGACTGCCGGTTCCCCGGTGTCGTACTCATTCTCGCTTTTGGATTACAACCCCAACATCGAGCAAATAATGGTCGAACTGATGGGAGACGGCACGACTCCAACCTCATATGGTGAGTATGCCGATTATAGCGGGCCTACCACGCTTTGGCTGGCTCTGAATCCTGGACCTGCCGCCGGCGAAGTCGTGGCCAATGTCCAGTGGAAGATCTATGATCCGAACGCCAATCCGACTAATACAGCCACGTCGTTCACCAACTCCACTGCCATTGGCACGTGGTCGCTCGTGTTCACCAGCCCCACCAGTGGTTACGTCATCGCGCCAGGTCAGGTCATCTTTGGCTCTACGAACTTTACAATCATAGATCCGAACACTGCATCCGACTTCGCCAACCCTGTGTTTGTCGCGGTTGGGGAACAGCCCAACACCGGGGCCGGTCAAGGAGCATATGAGGATTTTGGCTTTATTGGTATCACAAACGTTGTTGACGGCAATGAATATGAAAACTTCACCACAGAAGGCAGCGACTTTTCCGCCAACTTCAGTCCTTCGGTTGAGTTCAACAACAGTATGTCCGAACTACCTGCCTCTGCAATCATTCAGACAACCAATGACGCCTGGTGGGTAAATTGGACTCAGCCGGCCATTGGCTATACCCTTACTTCGACCACCAATTTGACGTCGGGAAATTGGATCAATCCAGGCTGGTACAGTGGCTATAGCGACACCAATGCGCCCAGGGTTAACGCTCTCGCGAATGGTTTCGCCGGCAAATTCTGGGTCCTGTTGCCTCAGGACGATTTGCCGACGGCGAATGGTCAGCAGAACTCAAGTCCACCGGCCGCTGGCCCGTTGGCGCCTGACGCGTTCTTCCGCGTTGCGACCAATACCGTGTCGCCATAACCTACCGGGAATAACAGCTTGAAATCTCACAACGGTGCCGGGCAACCGGCACCGTTTTTTCGTAAGCGGGATGTTTGATTTAGGTAGAATACATATGTTATTGATCAATCTAACCCGTAGATATCAGAGGATAATCCATGCTATTCGTAGGTTCGTCCATTGTAAAAAGCGTGGAAAAGTGTTACTTTTAAAGCGAAACAGACCTTACTCATTTATAAAGTAAACCCATGAAA
>JASHZU010000300.1 GCA_030042375.1 Verrucomicrobiia bacterium | reverse complement strand
CCAGCGCGTGTTCGTGCGGTCGGCAAGGATGCCGACGATGGGGTCAGCCACCGCATCCCAAAGACGTGGTCCCAGAAGAATGGCCGCAGCGGCCGTCGCCGAAAGGCCGAAGACATCCGTGTAGAAATTGGTTTGGAAAAGGATCATCGTCATGAAGACGAAGTTGGCGGCGGAATCAGCGCAGCTATACCCGGCCTTTTCGGCAAATGATAATTTTTGGTTTGATGCTTCGGCCATAAATTTCAGGGGCTAGTCTCTCACCGTCAAAATCATCTTTTGCAAATCGTTATCGCGAGAGGAACTGCCGACCATGATTTCAAAGTCGCCCGGTTCGACGACATATTTCATATTGATATCAAAAAACGCGAGTGACTCGGGAGTGATATCCAGCGCGACGGTTTTAGTTTCACCCGGCTGCAATTCGATTTTTTGAAAGCCTTTCAATTCTTTAACCGGGCGAGTGGCGGACGAAACCAAATCTCGGATATAAAGCTGGACGGTTTCGGTCCCGGCGCGCCGGCCGGTATTGGTCACGTCAACCAAAACTTGTGTTGAATCCTTCGCGCGGATTTTTTTCTTTTTTAGCCGGAAGTTTTTGAATTCAAAGGTCGTATAGCTCAGGCCGAAACCAAAGGCGAACAACGGCGAAACGTTATCGAACAGATAACCACGACGCGCCGAAGGTTTGTAGTTATAGAACGCGGGCAGATGACCGGCAGAGCGGGGGAAGGTAATGGGCAATTTTCCGCCCGGATTGAAATCGCCAAATAAAACATCGGCAACGGCGTGGCCGCATTCCTGGCCCAGATACCAGCACTCAAAAATCGCGGGGACATTTTTTGCGACTTCCACAATGGAAAGAGGCCGGCCGTTGAACAAAAAGACAATCACTAGTTTGCCGGTGGCAAGCATCGTCTGGACCAGTTCATTTTGACGCCCGACTAATTCCAAACTTGCCCGGTCGCCCATGTGCTTGAGGTTCCACGCTTCGCGGGAAGTCTGCTCGTTTCCACCAATCGCTAGGACAATGACATCCGCCTGATTGGCCACTTGCATTGCTTCGGCGATTTGCTTTCGATCTTCGTTGGGATCGCTGGCTACCACTTCATCCTGTTGCCATGAACCGCCGACAGTGATTTTGCAGCCTTCGCTGTAAAGCACCTTTGCGCGATTACCGACTTTGGCTTTGATGCCGTCGAGCACCGTGACGTCATGTTTCGGAGCGCCGCTGTAACCGCCGAGTAAACTGCGATTGGCATTTGGGCCGATAACGGCGATCGTTTTGATCTTCTTCAAATCAAGCGGCACGACGTTGTTTTCATTCTTAAGCAAAGTGATGGATTCGCGCGCGGCTTGCAGAGCCAGTTTGCGGTGAGCATTGCTGCCGACAATTTTTTCAGTCTCATTGGGATCAACGTACGGGTCTTCGAACAATCCCATTTGAAATTTCCAAAACAACATAGGCGCGATGAGTTCGTCCAATTGCGATTCCTTAAGAACCTTTTTTCGGACAAGTTCCACGAGATGCAGATAACAATCCGGCTCGGGAAATTCGATATTCACGCCGGCTTTTACCGCCAGTTCACAAGCCTGGCTTTTATCGCGGGCAATGAAATGGCCATGAGTATCCGGACGATGATGCAGTTCCCAAATCGAATAGTAATCTGAAACAACAAAGCCCTTGAATTTCCATTCCTTGCGAAGGACATCGCGTAACAGCCATTGGTTCGCATGTGAGGGCACGCCATCAATTTCGTTGTAGCTTGCCATGACGCTAAGCGCGCCCGCCCTCTGGATCGCTTCTTTGAACGTAAACAAAAAAGTTTCGCGCAAAACGCGTTCAGAGACATTGACGGGCGCGCAGTTCATCCCCGATTCGGGTTGGCCATGCGCTGCAAAATGTTTGAGTGTGGCAATGACCCGGTCTCTATTTTTGAACCTGGCATCGCCTTGAAAACCGCGTACCGCGGCAATACCCAGTTGCGAAACCAAAAAAGCATCTTCACCGTAAGTTTCCTCGACGCGGCCCCAGCGCGGGTCCCGCGCCACATCTACGACAGGTGTGAGCGCCTGGTGCGCGCCGCGCGCGCGGGTTTCGGCCGCAGTCATGGCAAAAATTTTTTCAATCAAATCAGGATTGAAGGTCGCTCCGAGGGCAATCGGTTGCGGAAAGCTCGTTCCATCCCGTGCGGCGTGGCCATGCAAACATTCTTCGTGGAAAAAAACTGGAATTCCGAGCCGCGAATTTTCCGCGAAAAAATTTTGAATCGCGTTGGTCAGTTCGGCCATGCCGCGGGCGTTTTTGCCTTTCCAGGGTTCTGTAGGCGGGCTGCCGGCGTCACTGGGTCGGCCAACCTGCCCAATTCCATGGCCTTTTTTGAAACTCGCTTTGGCTTTTTTAAAATCGAAATTCCCATTTTGGTCCAGCAGCTTTGAATTTTTTTCCTGCCAGACGCACATCATCTGCGCTGCTTTTTCTTCGAGCGTCATTCGCTTAAGCAAATCTTTGACGCGATTGGCCGGTGAAGCGGAGGGATTTTTATAGACCGGAACCTGGGCTGTTTTCTTCATGCGCGATTTAGAGACATGCTTGCGCATCTTGCCCCCTCATTTCAATTGCAAACGCATGGATAATTCTATCTATCTATGAAAACTTTCAGGCGGTCCCAAATACGAAGGCCGCTCGCCGCCGCAATTGACGATGATTTTTTGCAGGACGATACCGGGGTCAACCATCCAGACTTTTAGCGTATGCTCGCCGGGTCTATCTATCGCCAGAGAGGTTTTTACGACGCGGACGCTGTCGGCCACGGTTTTTTCCCAGTCATGATTTCCGTCGCCCACGGAATAATCTGCCGGCACGGCGGTGATAATTTGCGGCGGCTGGTCGTCGAACGACAACGCAAAGCGCAATCCCCGTCCTGAAACAAAATTCAGTGTCGGCGAAAGGATGGTCTTCACATCAACGTTTCCGGAATCGAACAGGTACATTTTATATTCCAGGTGTGGAGAATTTTTCGGCGGCGTTACACTTGGTGCGGTCACCGGGAAGATGCTCATCGAGGAAAGTGTCCGCCCTAAATTGGGGATTTTTTCCCATCGTGCGGTACGTGTACCGACATTTTTAGTGAAATGTTCTGCTTCGATGGAGACATAGCCATTCGCTTCGACAAATCCTTTCACGAATTTCCGCGACGGTTTGGGCGGGTTAAATACATTAACCGCAACTAAAACAATATTTGTCCCATGATAGATTTTTACAAAAGCGTTGGTTGAGCCCGGAGGCGCGTCATTCCAATTGATGCTTATCCAGAGCCTTTTATCCTTTTGCACATCCATCGAGATGCCGGAAGCTTGACCAAAAACCAGAATCCACGGGGCACTTTGTTCCACGCTAACCTGGAAGGGCGTTTTGCCTTTGTTGAAAATGTCGATGTAACGTTCCGGCTGATTGAATTTATCAAAAGTTGGCAAGACGGCGTCGCCGGGCGCGCGTGACCATGCGTTGGTGGAACCTTCGATAGCCACTCCCATTTCGGCGGCATCAGGAATTTCAATCTTAGTGACCTTGGGCATGATATTGGTCGGCGGTTGCTGCCAGCTGGTGTAACCAATATGCGTCTGGTCCATCATGTGGTCCCATTTCCCCCCGTTAAGTTCATGATTGTAAATCGCGGACAGGCGGGCATCGTCTTGGAACAGCCTTTTCACCTCGGCAGCATATTCGTTTGCGCTGGCTCGTCCTTGCGCCGCATACAAACGGTTCTTGGCGGCATCAATATAAAGCTCATTGAGAACTTCACTTGCCTGGACCGGATACAAAACGGTTTCGAAGAACGCGTAACGCTCATCCTCCGGAAGTTGCTGATAAATCCCGTTCGCTTCTGCAGCGAGCGATTTCCAATCGGCGAGGACCTGGTCGGCTTCCTGGTAATCGACCAGGCTATACGTGCCCGGCGAAAGCAATTCTGGCTTCCGGCGTGCGCTCAATTTGGTGTATTTCGAGACAACGTCAGCGATTTGTGGGGCGAACTCTTTTCCAAATTCGCGTTCCGCCCACATTTCTGTAAATGTCGACACATTGTCCTGCGTCCATTTTTTTGGGTCCCACGCGAGTGTCAGGAAAAATTCAGTGGGAAACGTGACATGGTCGAGATGTCCAACGTTGACGATCCAAATTTGGTCGGCTCCATAGTTGTAGGCCAATTCCATTTGCTCCCAGGTCTTCTCGTTTTGAACGGAGTTGATCCATTTGTAATTGCGCGGTCCACCGACGTAATCGAAATGGTAATAGATGCCCGCACCGCCGCTTCGCTGGCGATCAGAAGGCGAGGGGAGACGCCGGAGGTCGCCCCAATTATCATCGCACCAAAGCAGCGTCACATCATCCGGCACGCGCATGCCCTTTTCGTAATATTCCTGGACTTCCTTGTAGAGCGCCCAAAGCTGCGGGACATCGGCAGCGTTGGTTTGCATGACGTCCGAAATGATTTCCCTTTGCGCGGCAACAATTTCTTCCAACAGTGCGACATTCGCCGAAGCTGACATTGGCGTATCAATTTTTCCGCGCATCGCAATGGTGATAATTTTTTCGTAATCTTTATTTCGCTCGAGCCCCTCGCGCCAGAATGATTTCAATTCGTTGGAATGTGTTTGAAAATTCCATTCATGCGCCGTGAAACCGGCGCGGTTCCATTCCTTGTCAGCGCGCATCATCGGCTCGACGTGCGACGTGCCCATGACGATGCCGTATTCATCGGCCAGCTTCGCATTGAGCGGGTCATCCTCGCCGAAACAATTGTCCCACATGGCTGGCCACAAGTAGTTCGCCTTGAGCCGCAACAGCAGCTCGAAAACGTTGGTGTAAAAAGCGTGGTTACAACCGCCGAATTTTTCTTTGGCCCAGCCGGTCAAATCCGGCGCTTCGTCATTGATAAAGATGCCGCGATATTTGACGGCGGGCGGTCCCTGGACAAATTCGCCGGCTTTGACAAACAATTCGTCGTGATGTTTCGGCGGAACGTCCGTCCAAAAATACCACGGCGAGACGCCGATATTTTCAGATAAATCGTAGATGCCATAGATGGTTCCGCGCTGGTCACTACCACAAATCACAAGCGCTTTATCAACCCCCGGAAACGGTTTGGGAACCACCTGAATTAAAAAGGACTCCCATTGGCTGCTAATGGCTGAAACGTTAATTTTCCCTTCGCGGACGAGCTGGTCAATCATCTCACTTTTGCCGATTGTGCCGATGATGATTTGATATCGCGCCGGGTTTTGATCATTGATTTCGGGTGGAAGAACGCCGGTGACACTCAAGATATCCCTGCGCAAATTATTTGCGGCAATCAGGACACCAGGAAAATCGTTTGAATCCACCAGGAGGCTGGCGGCGGAGTTTGTTTGAACAATCGGGAAACAGTTTTTGGACGGAACGGTTTCGATATAGGGAGTCCCGCCCAACGCGAAGCCTTGATCAATAAAAGCAAGCAGGCAGATAATAAATGCCGGAAAAATTTTGCAGTTCATGATCGTTTTGAGAGTGTAGTTTCCCTGATTATTTTTTCATAGGGCGATATTCAAACCAATGAAAGTCTGCTGGCCCGCTGTTCGTTTGTCCATTGCCGGTGGCATACAGCCCCATAAACACGCCGGTAAAACAATTCCCGCCCATTTCTTCCGCAGAGAGGCCGCGAGTTGTCGCAGCACCCAGACTTTTTGTACGGCCCCAGCCAGATTGATAGAAGAATTCATACGACAACGGGCTGGCTTTCACCGATAAAGTCACATCACCCGAACCGAGATCATGATATTCAATTGGGCCGTCAGGTTGTCCGTGCAAAATTTTTCTAAGAAAAACCTGGCGCTCGCCATTATGCAATGTGACGCCGATTTCATAGTGATTCTTTTCGTTGCCCCGCAAAACCAGTCCGGCTTCCTCGTTTTCGTGTTGTGGCTCAAAGGAAAGCTTTGTCGAAACCCGACACGCCAAATCAGTCTGCCGCCGCCCGACAAAAGCCGGCGAATCCTGGTCATTCATGCTCACATCCGAACCCCAAAGGCGCAAATTGCCCGGCCTTTCACTCAGCGAATACTCTTCCGGGTACGGATTCCTGAGATAATTCCATTCCACCCGCAATTGGCTTTCATTGAAATTCTCCCTGTCCGGTTCTTTTTTCCAGGGATGCTGAGGCAGTGAGGGAGCGGGCATCGTCAGTTTAACTGGGCTGACCACCGGCCAATCATCGCCTGACCACGCCACTGAAGTTAAAAAAGTTTCGCGACCAAGGTGATTGAATTTTCCGCCTTGCGGCCGGATTCCCAAACAGACCATCCACCATCCATCAGGCGTTTCCACCAAGTCAGCATGGCCGAGCGCCTGGATAGGCGACTCCGGATGATAGCGTTCTGTCAGGATAGGATTTTGCGGGTCGGAAACAAATGG